>JALVVU010000117.1 GCA_027023255.1 Desulfurococcales archaeon | reverse complement strand
TTAAGGAGGGCAAGGTCGACCTAACCTTCAGACCGTTTAAGATAAAAAGCATACGTATTCGTTTCCCGCCCTAACTAGTTGCCGTTATGGATTGCGGGTAAGCAGATCCTAATGACTTCTCTCAAAAACGTAGCTACCGCTTTGTAGTGTGTCCTATCTCTCTTCACTTCTTAGGCTCAAGAGGGCACGTCCTGAACCTCAGCATATATTACTGGGACTCGGTAAGTACTCCCCTGAAATCCGTATAATGCTTTCCCTTCATAGAATGTTAGCGAGAGCGTATCGCTTGTGTAGTATGACTCTACTTTCATGAAGTTTAGACTCACGTATATGTAAATCACCTTCGACGCAAAGCTGAGAAGCCCAATGTTCGGCACGCAACTAGGCACGTTAACGCCTAAGGCTTCGAGAATAGACTTCACGTCGAACCCCAGTGAGAAGTACATGTCGTTGCTTACGCGTACCCAGAGATTATGTACCTTCACTTCGCCAGTCCCATAAAAGCTCTTCCAGTACTCTAAATCACTGGAGATCTTGCTAAGATACTTATCAAGGAAGCCATTACCGTCGCCAGGTTCATCATCAACCATGTAAGCTGATGGAGCTATATACTTATTCGCTGATGGGTCGTAGCTCATGTTGACATTTGAGAAGCTTATGTAGGCAACCTCACTAGTTGGTTGCCACGGCGTGGTGTCGCAGAAGCCTGACTCGCACTCCTTCACGTACTTGCGGAACTTACCTATCATTATGCTTCCGTACGTGCCTATCGAGACTATCACGTTGTCGCTGAACCTTATAGGATAATAAAGCCACCTAGTGTTATGGAAGTCTTCCTCATTGAAGATCTCGAAATTTGTCGTTTCAGAATCTATCTGGAATGAGTATCCGAGGACCTTGGGGCTCTCATAGGTTACCCCGTTATTCGTGGATACTGTGCCCACAACGGTTAGGCCAACCCACTCACTATTTATGTCTGCCAGCTCATAAAGAGTTATAATTTGGAGTATCCTCCATGCAGTTAGGGAATCGCTTTTAACAGTTATTAATGGTATGAACGTGTTCTCCCTATACCCGTAGAGCTCCTCGACCTTCCATGTTATGCAATAAGATGATCCTACGCCCTGTCCTCCGTATATGTCCACGCAGTTGGTGAGTATCTCACTTGGTGCTGACTCAGCGCCTGCCTTGCTTGACTGTTTAATTGTGGTAATCTTGGTAATCTTCTCTAGCCTTATGTTCTTAACGGGTTTCATCGCTTGTAGGTTAAGTGCTATCTTGACGTCGGGTATGAGCCCCTGGAGAACCTTGTCAACGTTTATCGGTATTACCTTGATTGCCGTGTAGAGCCTTCCCTTATCATCTACTGCGTCGATGAAGAATATGAACCCATCCCTATACCCCCTGAAGAGGCCCCTGGAGCGCCATTCGTTCATAACGTCCTTGAGCTTACTGAATTCTGATGGTTTCAGCCTTAGAACCCCGGTACCTCCGGACCCACCTATGTACGTGAGTCTAGCACCGGGTTCAATTCCGTAAATGTTCACGACAGCCTTAAGTGGTCTGCCCGAGGAATCCGTTACTTCTATGGAGGGCAGGGTAGGCCCGATGCTTATTGGCGGCGGGCTGATGAAGTCAACGCGGACTCCGTAGGAGGGGGAGTATGAGTAAGCTACCAGGGGGAGGGTCGTGAACGCTACCGCCATGGAGAGGGAGGTTGCTAGGATTAAGGTGATAATGGCGTAGGTGGTTAGCCTCCTCAAGCTGGGCACCCTAGTCTCAATTTGGAGATATGTTAATAAATATGTGTTTACCCAGTACTAGTAAGAGAACGCTTTATTCTCGATTAAGGTCTTAATGCGTAAGTGTAAATGCGGTACTGCCTTCAGTACCCTGCAGTCAGACCTACGGCAGATTATGGGGACTCACGCAAATTACAACATTTTAGAGCGCATCCCGCCTACGCGTTCTAGGGCAGTGAAGTGTTTGTACTCACTTCTTACGAGTTGCTACACGTATTACTATGATACCAACTATAGCTGTTACCGTCATGGCAAGTCCGGAGAGGAAGTATGGGAAGTACTGTGGGGGTATTGGGAAGTTCCATGACTCCTTACTACTCGTGCTGGGGTTTACGGTGGTTGATCCCTGTGTACGTGTGTTTGATGGTAGGTACTCGCCGTTATCCGCGTACACTATGGCGGTGTTCCACGGGCCTAGCGCGATTACGTAGGCGGGTCGGGCAGTGCA
>JALVVU010000116.1 GCA_027023255.1 Desulfurococcales archaeon | reverse complement strand
GTAACGCAATGATAAGCAACGGACCCTTCTACGTGGACTCATACAACCCCAACTCAAGAACCCTAGTGATGAAGTGGTTCAAGGACTATGTGTACCCACCAGGTTACTGGAACACGAAGTTCCAGCTGTACGAGCCTGCTTTAATAGGTTTCAAGCCCTCACCACCAACACTGGTAATCGCCGGTAAGTCCTACACTTGGGACGCTATAGTGAAGCTCTATAGAGTACTGCCAAGCTTTGCCGAAGAGAACCCGACCAATGCCATAATATACGTGAAGCTCTACAGGGTAACGTCAAACGGTACTAAGTACATAACTGACCTACCAGAGGGTGCGGTGAAGCTCGTCAAGCCAGGCGTTTACTCAATAACGCTCTCAAGTAACTTCACAGCTACCTATATGAAGAAGCCTGGCGCCTATATGATTCAGATGATCATCGGATCGCCGAAGTCGGGAGTAACGATAATCAAGACCATCGAGTTAACTAGCTTAGGAGCAATAACCACCACTACCACCACAACTACAACCTCGACCACACCTAAGACCACAACGACATCAACAGTAATTAAGACTGTAACGCACAGTGGAACAGTAACCATAGCCACAACTAAGATAATTACGTCAACGGTCACTGCCACGACAACTACGACTGCACTTAAGACGACGACTGTACCAACGACGGTAACCACTACAACAACAGTAACTCAGACTACAACTAACTTAGGTGTGACAGCTGCAGCCGCAATAATACTCTTCATAATAGGCTTGATAATAGGTTACGCCGTCAAACGCAAGTGAAGAGAAATAATTTGTGTTGAACTCATTTAAAGCTTTTTAACCAATATAAACGTGCTAAATAACTTAATTCCTCACGCGAGTTCCAAGGCATTAATTACGCTGATGCAGAATATTCTAAGTTAACGCCATGCGTTAGTAAAATAATTAACGTCTTCTCCCTCAATTATAAAGAAAAATATTAGTAATAAATACTTTAAATAAAGATAAACTTTTTTAGAATAAAGCTTAAAAAAGTGCGACTGAATTTTGAGTGCGGGGACATTATTGGCTGGCTTAAGCACCGTGGCGGTCAAAGCGATAGCTAATGCAATTATAGTATTAGTAATCGCTGCTTTCATAATTTCAGCAGTATTCGTTGTGCAGGGAGAGCAGGAGCTTAAGGGTTATGCTTTAGAGCTCTTCCAAGCGAAGATTAGAGCCCTAAAGATGAGAGGTGTTCACTTAACGCAGCAACAGATACAGGCAATTAATTTAACCATATGGAGGGATCTAGGACTGCTTGAACCACGGTGGGTCAGGATATTAAGGTTCACAGTATGGTCGCTAACCTTTAACTTCCAGATGTTTCCAGCTAAGGTTCATTACGCTGGAGCGACAGGGAATACCGCAAAAGACGTTATCCTTGCCGCCTTACCCAACACAATAATACTATTCACAACAGCTACTATAATATGCATACTAATCGGTATTTTCCTAGGGCTACAAACCGCTAGGAGAGCTGGTGGTATTGCGGATAGGATAATTTCAACCATAGCTATGATATCTGCTTCACTACCTATGTGGTGGGTAGGTCTACTAATGCTCCTAATATTCTCATTCGAGCTAGGCATAGCCCCAGCAATATGCATAAACGTATATTCAGACTTAGCGCAGCTGTCCAAGCACGTGTCAGGTATACTTTACTACATATACTCGATACCGATATGGCTTCACTACATGTGGTTACCTGTGCTGACGATAGTGCTTGTAAGCTTTGGTGGGTGGGCATACACTATAAGGAACGTAGTTATCTCCGTAATGACTGAAGACTTCGTCCACGTCGCTAGGGCTAAGGGTCTGCCAGAGCGTTCAGTACTTTATAAGCATGTACTGAGATCCGCAAGCCCGCCAATAGTGACCATGAGCGCATTAAGCATCGTGGGGTCGCTAGGGGGAGCAATAATAACAGAAACAGTATTTTCCTGGCCGGGTATGGGGAGGACATACTGGGTAGCGCTACAAAGCGGAGACACTGGCGTGCTCATAGCAATAACCTACGTTACGGTCTTCCTATTTGTAGTGGTAATTGTGTTACTAGACTTCATATACGCCTTACTAGACCCGAGGGTTAGGACAGGTATGACAGGAGGTGCTAGGTGATGTCCTCAACATCGGTAGAACGTATAAGATGGTTCCTCAAGGAACTAAAAAGAGTTAAAAGTGGGTTAGTGGGCTTCATTCTGCTCTTCACATTGATAGGGCTAACGCTCGCCTTCCCACTAATAGCCAATCCGCAAGATATAGCTAACTGGAGCGGTCACGCAGAATACTGGGATCAAAAAATGTTGCCCAAGCTAGCCCCGCCAGCATGGGTAAACATTTTCTCTCCCGTGAAGTACCCCATAACCAGTGACTTAAAAAACGTGAAGAGCAATTACTACATCCTAAACATGTCCAAGGATAAGGACTTAATGGAGTACCTGAAAATACAGAATCCTCAAGTCGCTAAGGCTCTCGAGCAGCTTCCTAAGGCCCAGAGGTCGCAGATCTTGAAAAACCTTAGGAAGAACCTGAACTTCAACTACTTAGTGTTATCAGAGTTAAACGTAACTTACAACTTTAAAGCAGATGTACCGCCTAGCAACATCATAGTGTTGCTTAAGTTAGGCCCAATAGTACTCAGGAAAGGGTATGTACAAGGTGTAAATATCCTGTTCACGAGGCCAGACGGAATAACAATATCTTTCATACCAGGAGCGTCTGCAAACCTGAGTAACCCATGGAACCTAAATAACTATGGCAACTTAAACGACATAAAGCTACTGACGATGCTAGCATTACCTACCTCAACGCTAAAGATAGGGAAGAACACGTTAAGGGCTATACCAGCCAACACTACACTACGGTTCTCAATTAGGGATTACGTGACGTCAATAGTGAACTCAGGTAACCCAGCACTAATAAATTCCGTCTTTTCACCAATAGCTAAGTCAGCTAATGAGAGCTTAGGAAGCAACCTATACGTCGACCCGATGGTGCTTCTGATGAGCAAGGCAACCAAAGGATTACTGAGCGGCACGGCCCCCATACTTAAGGGGAAGTATACAATAACATTCATGTTCCTAGTAAAGGTGCCTGCAGGTGTGCCCCTACCAAAATTCAACATAACAAGGGCCAGGGTACTGGGAGTATATGGATTAATGGGCACAGATAATCAAGGAAGGGACCTATGGCCAGCCCTAATTTACGGAATTCGCTGGGCGTTGATAATAGGCATAACGGTCTCTGTAATCTCCACGCTAATAGGCGTCATGTACGGAGTAGTATCGGGGTACATGGGCGGATACGTTGACATAATAATGACTAGAATAGCTCAAATCGTATACTCACTACCCGTCCTCCCGCTGCTAATAATATTAGCGTACTTCTTCGGACCTAGCATATGGAACATTATATGGATACTAATAGCGTTCGGATGGTCAGGACTGGTTTTCACAGTACGTAGCATGGTGCTGCAGATCAAAGAAAACCTGTACGTCGAAGCAGCCCGAGCCATAGGTGCTAGTTCGTGGAGGATAATAATTAAGCATGTATTCCCACAAGTACTTCCATACACGTTCGCATCTATGGCTCTCTCAGTGCCTGGAGCCATACTAGCGGAGGCCGGTCTAAGCTTCCTAGGACTAGGTGATCCTAACATAGTGACTTGGGGCAAGATACTTCATGATGCGCACGCATCAGGCGCAGCACTTAAAGGTGCTTGGTGGTGGGTAGTGCCGCCAGGACTGGGAATAGCGGTGGTTGGAATGACGTTCGTGTTCATAGGCTACGCACTTGACAGGATCCTCAACCCAAGGCTAATAAGGTGAGGTGAGACCCATGCCCTTACTAGAAGTAAGGAACCTAAAAACATACTACTATACCCTGAGAGGCGTTGTTAGGGCAGTAGACGACGTGAGCTTTGCATTAGAGAGGGGAGAGGTTCTCGGAATAGCTGGCGAATCGGGTTGTGGTAAATCAACGCTAGCTTGGACTCTCCTAGGACTAGTCCCTCCGCCCGGCAGAATCGCTGGTGGGAGGATAGTGCTGGACGGCATTGACATAACGAAGCTTAGTGAGAATGACCTTAGAAAGAAGGTGCGGTGGAAGAAGGTGAGCATGATCTTTCAGGGAGCTATGAACGCTTTAACACCTGTCTTCACCATAGAGGATCAGTTAGCTGAGCCCTTAATAATTCACAAGGGAATGCGTAAAGATGAGGCAAGAGAGAAGATAGTGCAGATGCTTAAGGCCGTAGGCCTCGATGAGACGATAATGAAGCGATACCCTCACGAACTTTCAGGTGGTCAGAAACAGAGGGTAATAATAGCGATGGCGCTACTGCTTAACCCCGACTTAGTAATAGCTGATGAGCCAACAACTGCCCTCGATGTAATCGTGCAGGCACAGATAATGAACCTCTTCAAGGAGATAAAGAAAAAATACAACATAGGCATGATATTCATCACCCACGACCTCAGTTTAATTGCTGAGATAGCCGATAAGGTAGCCATAATGTATGCTGGGAAAATAGTTGAGATAGGATCCTCGGACCAAGTATTCGGTAACCCACGCCATCCATACACGCAGGGGTTACTAAGGTCAATACCCAGGATAAGGTCTAAGGAGAAGATAACGTGGATACCAGGTGTTCCGCCAGACCTAGTGAGGCCGCCGCCGGGCTGCAGGTTCTTCCCGAGATGCAAGTATGTTAAGGAGCAGTGCAGGAAGGAGGAACCTAAACTCAAGGAGGTTGAGCCAGGTCATTTCGTAGCTTGCCACCTATACGGGTGAGAGGGATGGCCGAGCCAGTAGTTAAGGTCAGGGATCTGATGAAGTACTTCCCCCTGAGGAGAGGGTTAAAGGAAATAATAACGATGAAGCCCAGGAGGTTTGTCAGGGCTGTTGATGGTGTATCATTCGACATGTACATTGGTGAAGTCTTCTGTCTCGTCGGCGAGTCCGGTTGTGGTAAAACGACGACGGGGAGGCTCATCACAAGGCTTCTCGAGCCCACTGGAGGGCACATATATTACAAGCCAACAAGAGAGGTGGCTTCCCAGATCCCTGAGAAGTGCTTTGTTGAGGACGGTTACGTGGACTTGGCGCAGAGGTTACCTAAGCACGCCGATAAGCTACTGCGCCGAGAAATACAGATAGTCTTCCAAGATCCGTTCGGCTCGCTCGACCCTAGGATGAAGGTCTACGACATCCTTAAGGAACCTCTAATAGTTCATAAGATAGGTGGTTCCGAGGAGGAGCGCAGGGAGATAATATACAGGGCACTAAGCGAAGTGAAGCTAGTGCCACCCGAGCAGTTCATGAACAGGTACCCACACATGTTGTCAGGCGGTCAAAGGCAGAGAGTAGCGTTCGCTAGGGCCATGATACTGAAACCTACGGTGGTGGTGGCGGACGAGCCTGTCTCGATGCTCGACGTCTCCATAAGGGCTGAGATTCTTCAGCTGATGCTTGACCTGCAGGCGAGTAGGGACCTAGCTTACCTGTTCATCACTCACGACTTAGCTGTGGCTAGTTACCTCTGCACTAGGATAGCGGTGATGTATCTAGGCAGGATCGTTGAGATGGGACCCACTGACGAGGTGATAAACAACCCGCAGCACCCGTACACTAAGGCGCTAATAGCGGCTGTTCCGGAGCCAGACCCCAGGAACAGGTTTAAGATCAGGGAAGTTCCAATCAAGGGTGAGGTTCCCAGCGCGGCCGCCATTCCGCCGGGCTGCAGGTTCCACCCGAGGTGTCCTTACGCTATGGATCGTTGCAGTAAGGAAGAGCCGCCAACACTTGAGGTAAAGCCAGGTCACTACGTGAGTTGTTGGTTGCACACAAGGAAATAGGGCACCAATACGAGCATAGCGTGTCGTAAGTAGCTTGCTAGGTTTTTAATTACGCGTCCTTGGTTCCTCAACGTTAAATAATAAAACTTCTCCCGTCAACATGCTTGAAGGGGTTCAAGGTAGTGTCAAGACCTGAGGCTAGAGTAGGGATTCTTGGGTGGGGTGCGTACATACCGCGTCAGCGTTTGAGGGCGTCCGAAATAGCTGGGTTATGGGGCTTTGAGCCCTCCATAACTAAGGCATTATGGATTGAGGAGAAAGCGGTGGCTACCGCGGATGAGGATGCCGTCACTATGGGATGGTATGCGGCGAAGTCAGCGATAACACGAGCCGGAGTAGATCCTCAGGAGATAGGGGCGGTGTTCGTCGGGACCGAGTCAAAGCCTTACGCCGTTAAGCCCTCGGCAACAATAATAGCTGACGCGTTGAACGTGTCCAGTAAGAAGCTAAGTACGGACATGGAGTTTGCCTGCAGGGCGGGTAGTGAGGGATTAAGGATAGCGACGGCATTAGTCGCGAGCGGAACCATAAAGTACGGGCTAGCGATAGGTTCCGACACAGCGCAGGCAAATCCCGGTGATGTTCTGGAGCTTACGGCCTCCTCGGGTGCGGCAGCCTACGTCGTCGGACCTGCGGAGGAAGCCGCAGCACGATTTGAAGGGATGGTCACGTACATTACGGACACCCCCGACTTCTGGAGACGGGACTGCTCACACTACCCCCTCCACGGTGAGGGATTCACAGGAGATCCCGCGTACTTCCACCACATTATGATGTCGGTCAAGATGCTCATGGAGGAGCTGGGTCTGAGGCCAGAGGACTTTGACTACGCCGTTTTCCACCAGCCAAACGGCAAGTTCCCGTTAAGGGTCGGCAAGAAGCTGGGGTTCCCCAAAGAAAAGATACTTCCCGGAATAGTCACGCCCTGGATAGGGAACACCTACAATGCATCAGCGTTGCTTGGGCTAGCGAAGGTACTGGACTCGGCTAAGCCGGGGCAACGGATACTAGTTGCTCCCTTCGGTAGTGGGGCGGGGAGCGACGCCATAAGCATTATTGTCACTGACAACATTGTTGAGAGGCAGGAGAAAGCACCGAAAGTGGAGGAACTAATCGCTAGGAAGAAGTACATTAGTTACGCACAGTACGCAAGATCACGCCACATAATAAGAAGAATAGTTTAAGGGGGTGAAGTAAGTGAATAAGGCATTCATTAGTGCGGTGTGCATGACCAAAATAGGAAGGCACTTCAAGCTAGGAATCAAGAACTTAATTCATGAAGTCACCGCATGCATGGAGGAAAAAACAGGGTCAAGACCAGACTACCTAATAATAGCGTCAGCACTTTCCGCCCTTCAAACACATCAGCTCGACATCGCGTCAATAGCTACGCAGTACCTCGGCTGGAACAACACTCCCTCTATGAGAGTCGAAACAGGTGAGACGTCGGGTATAGCGGCCCTAGAACTAGCCCAGTACATCGTTCGGTCAGGTGCAGCCTCCAAGGTGCTGGTAATTGGCGTGGAGAAGATGACGGAATACCCGTCAAATAAGGTCAACGCTGACTACGCTAAGATCTTAGACTACGACACGGAGTATGTCCGCAATATAACACCACCGAACTACGCAGCCCTAGTGATGAAGGAATACATGAGGAAGTATGGAGCGACAAGGGACGACATAGCGGAATGGCCTGTGAAAATGCATGCCAACGCCGTCAACAATCCGTACGCACAATTAAGATTCCCGGTAAGCAAGGAAGCAGTCAGTAATGCCATGGTGATCTCAGAACCCATAACTCTGCTCGACGCGTTCCCCATAGGAGACGGGGCAGCAGCAGTGCTAGTCACTAACGAATCGGCCCGGAGTAAGGACGCCCTAGAAATAGTGGCTATCGCATCAACGACAGCACCTCCTCTCTATCTAAGGGAAGACATAACAGAGCTACCAGCAACTAAAGCAGCATGGGCGACACTAAAGAAGAAACTCGAGACACGCAAACTCGGCGAGGTAGCCCTGCAAGTTCACGACAGTTACAGCATATACGGCATCCTAACCTTAGAGGCCTTAGAGGTGAGTGATAAGGGCAAAGCATGTTCGATCATTCCGAACCTAGAGTACCTGAACGTCGGAGGAGGACTCAAGGCACGTGGGCACCCCATAGGCGCGACAGGCCTATACCAAGTGGCGGAAACCTACGAATTAATGATTAACGGATTTGCTGGCAAACAATATAGCGGTGAGTACGCGTTAATACACTCCATGTCCGGACCCGACTACAACGCTAGGCTAGCTCTCTTAAGGAGGTGGTGAAGGACGAAACACTCAATCTCAATATTCTGGAGGAACCGCGAATCACACTACAGGATCAAAATAACCAAGTGTAACGCCTGCGGCAAACTAGCATACTTTGGCAGAGACAGGTGCCCGCACTGCGGGTCAAGGAACGTAACAACAATTGAGTCGGAAGGTAAGGGGACATTAGTGAATTTCACAGTTAGTTACTACAGGAGAGAAGGTGACGAGGAACACCTCCCTAGGATAGTAGGGCTCGTTAAGTTAGACGAAGGAATAGTGGTTCCCGGGGAGATTGTCGATATTGATCCCAGCGAAGTTAAGGAAGGTATCAGGGTTGAAGCCGTTCTAAGAAGGTACTCTAGTGATGACCCTTACGGCTTAATATATTATGGATTGAAGTTCATACCTATTTTAAAGAAATAAATTTACCTTAAAATAAGGTAGTTAAGATTTAAAATAACCCAACGCTAATTTATGTCGGGGCGTAACACTTGGTTAAATACGAGAAACTTCTAGCCGATAGAGCAGAATTGTTCAGAGCGTCAGAGGTTAGGGAACTACTCAAACTCACGGAGGGAAAGAAAATCATAAGTCTAGCAGGAGGCCTTCCGGACCCCCGGGTATTCCCTAAGGAAGAATTAGCTGAAATAGCGAGGGACGTGATCCTTAACGCTGGTGACAAAGCCCTCCAGTACTCGCCCACAGCAGGTGTGACGGAGTTCAGGAAGGTTTTGATGGACTTCATGAGGTCTAAGGGAGTGAAGGTTAATGATGACGACTCAATACTAATAACTTCAGGATCACAACAAGCACTTGACCTACTCTCACGCACGTTTATTCAGAAGGACGACGAAATAATAGTTGAGTTACCAACATACCTAGCAGCATTGAATGCCTTCCGATTATCTAAGCCAGGGATTACTGGCATACCGATCGACGAGTACGGAATGAAGACAGATGTCTTAGAAGAGGAGATAAAGCGCCTAATATGGTTGGGAAGGAAAATAAAGTTCATCTACACAATCCCGGTAGCCCACAACCCTGCCGGCGTGACGATGAGCTTAGACAGGAAGAAGCACTTACTAGAGATAGCGTCGAAGTACGACTTAGTAATAATTGAGGACGATCCGTATTCATTCTTCGTTTACGATGAGAACGTAGACGTCACTCCACTTAAGACGCTAGATAAGGAGGGCCGAGTGATATACATGAGTACATTCAGTAAAATCCTAGCACCCGGACTAAGGATAGGATGGATAATAGGCAACAAGTACGTGATAGATGTTATCGAGCGAGCAAAGCAAACCGCCGACCTACATACAGCAACTCTCACTCAGTTCATAGCTATGGAGGCCATAAGAAGAGGCGTTGTTAACAAGACCATAAAGAAGGCTAAGGAATTATACAAGGTTAAGAGGGATGCCATGCTGGAAGCTCTCGACGAGTACATGGTGGAAGGCGCATGGTGGCCCAAGCCAGTAGGAGGGTTATTTGTGATGGTGTTTCTACCATCCTACGACATCGACACCAAGAAGCTACTACCGGAGGCGCTTGAGGCTGGCGTGGCCTACGTGCCCGGCTCATCGTTCTTTGCTAACGGCGCGGGATGGAACACTATGAGGCTAAACTTCAGCTTCCCCAAGCCAGAGGAAATTAGGGAGGGTAT
>JALVVU010000115.1 GCA_027023255.1 Desulfurococcales archaeon | reverse complement strand
GGCGTTAACTATTAGGTCGGACCTGAGGGCAGCCCACACGCATGTCTTGGGACTCGCCTTGAGCCCCACCGCCCTCCTGATGCCCCACGTAACCGCGTCCTTAGCTAGGGAGCGCGCAGTGACCCCTTCCCTACTCACTATGATTAGCTCATCCACCATGTCCAGCAGCCCGTAGGCCGCGGCCCTGCCCGCACCGCCAGCACCTATTATGAGTGCCCTGCCGTAGGTCGCGGTGCCGGCAACGCGCTCAAGTGCCTTCCTGAACCCGATCCAGTCAGTGTTGATTCCTGCGAGTCCCTCACCTGACCTCACGACGGTGTTGACCGCCCCTATCACCTGGGCCGGGCCCTTAACGCTGTCGAGTAGGTGCTTAACCCTCACCTTATGAGGTATCGTTACGTTGAAGCCTAAGCAGTCCTCACTCCCCCTAAGCTCAGCGACGATTGCGGGTAAGCCTTGCTCGTCGACGTCGATTAGGTCGTAGGTTGCGTTAATCCCTAGCTCCTTGAAGGCCCTGGCGTAGATTCGCGGGCTCACGCTGTGCTTGACTGGGTGGCCAATCAGGTATAGCTTAGCTACCCGCATTCCCGCATCACCCCCAGCGCTTCCCAGAGCTTCAGGACCTCATTAACGCTCAACTGGCCCTCAGCCACGGGCTCCCCGCCGTCCGGGAAGGCGTACGTGAATGGCGCGCCGAAGAACGGGGCTAGTAGCCTTGAGATCCTCCCTGCCTTGCCTAGGCAAAAGGACACTACCTTACCTCTCCATGTTGCGCACGCCTCAAGAGCGATTAGGTTGTCGTTGAGGCTCCCAGCAGGGAAGACTGCCTTAAACATGTTAGCGCCTGAGGCGAACGCCTGCCTAGCCAACCTGATTAAGTCGTCCCTGCTTAAGGGGTTGCTTAGGTTGTGGGTTGAGGCAAGCACGCCCACG
The DNA here is from genome assembly GCA_027023255.1 of Desulfurococcales archaeon. Lineage (GTDB taxonomy): Archaea > Thermoproteota > Thermoprotei_A > Sulfolobales > NBVN01 > WAOL01. Next base: position 1,335 of record JALVVU010000115.1, on the reverse strand, counting down.
CCGGAGCGCCTTAAGGCTTCGACGACCTCCAGGTAGGCGGGGGACTTAAGCTCCACGTCGATGAGTGTTGGTGACGCGGACGCCAGGTCCGTTAGGAGCGCCACTTTCTCGTGCGGGTCGCCGCTGAAGGACCCTCCCTCACCAACGTTCCTTAGGGTGAGGATCACCTCCTTACCCGCGTCCCTAAGCTCACTCACTAGGGACTTAACGCCCTCCTTGACCGCAGGCGTGGTTGGGTTGGCGAGGGTGTCTAGCCTTAACTCCACCCACTTAGTGGGAGTGCTTAACGCGGCCTCCCTTAAGTCCCCTAAGGTCTTACCGGTCGCTACTAGGCACACCTTCTTAATGCATTCCTCAAGCATTCCCCGAACCCCTCCCAATCGAGGGTCACGATCTTGAAGTCCCCTAACCTGCGGGGTAGGGGTAGGCGTGGCTCCCCATCCACGAACTTCTTGTCTAGGCGCGCGGCACTCACTACTTCCTCGGCACTCACTCCCGGCACACGCACCGGCAGCCCTGACCTCCTCAGGAGTGACGTGATCCTTGAGGCTTCGGCCTCCGGGAAGCCAAGTAGGTTGGTAGCCATGAGGGACTCCACCCTCAGCCCGATCGCTACCGCTTCCCCGTGACTTAATCCGTAGTTAGTGACCCTCTCTAGGGCGTGCCCCACCGTGTGTCCGAAATTCAGCACCGCCCTAACACCGGACTCCACGTAGTCCCGCTCAACCACCCTCAACTTCAGGGCAACGCTCCCCGCAATAACCTCCTCAAGAGCCTTGGGGTCCCTCCTCAACACGCTTGCTAGGCGGGACTCAACCCTCCTTACCCCTGCCTCACCCTCGATGACGGCGTGCTTAATCACCTCAGCTAAGCCAGCCCTGAATGCGCTGTTCGGCAACGTGCTCAGGAGTGATGGGTCGATAATGACCGCGTCCGCATGGTGGAACGCACCCACGGTGTTCTTACCCGCGACGTTAACCCCCGTCTTACCCCCTACAGCGGCGTCGGCCTGGGCTAGGAGGGTTGAGGGGATATTCACTAACCTGCAGCCACGCATGTAGGTCGCGGCCGCGAAGCCAGCCACGTCGAGAACAGCTCCCCCACCCACGGCAACCACGACGGACTTCCTGGTTAGTTCGGCGTCGGCCATCGCCCTCCACAGGGTCACGAGGGTCTCGACGTCCTTGACCCCCTCACCCTCACCAACCGTGATTTCCTTAACCCGCGTCCCAGCCTCCCTCGCTAGGGCCGCTACCCTAGGTAGCCAGGTGTGTTTGAGGGAGGCGTCGGTAACGATTAACGTGTTGGGCGGTGATAGCTCGTTCAGGACCTCAG
>JALVVU010000114.1 GCA_027023255.1 Desulfurococcales archaeon | reverse complement strand
CAACACCTATGTAGCTTAAGAGGAGCATCTGGATGAACTCGAATATCCCGATACCTCCGGGCGTTATGGCTGGCAACAGCCAGATTATCGTGTATAGCGAGTCAAACGTTAGAAAAGCCTGCGGCATACTTAGATGAGTGCCTGCAATCCCCGCTACGGCCATCCCGAACACAGCGTTGGATAACCTCTCACCAAAAGCCATTAAAATAGCCAACACGAGGAACTTTTTGTACTTCTTTATCTTCGCCATGCATAACTTATAGTTCTCAGCGAAACCCGTGACACTGATACCGAACCTAGAAAAGAACCTATCAGCAAGGTGCTCGACTTTTTTGGATTTAGGCAGTACGTAGACACCCATGTTAATGAGGAGAAGTGCTAAGGCTGGGAGGCCTAGGACTATGAAGAGTATTGGCGGGGCACTTATTAGTATGAGGGATACAAGGGTCGTCACGAAGATCGTTAGAGATACAACAAGCCTATGCATCAGTATGGACGCTATACCTTCTTCTCTATTTAGTGACCCTAATTTAAGCACTAGGAATAGCTTCGCAACTTCCGTTGCACCGCCAACAGGTACTATGAACTCAACGAATATTGCGGCGAAAGTTATCTCGAGTATCTTCAGGGGGTTGACCTTCCTGAAAGTTCTAATTATTATCCACCACGTTAGAGCATGGCATGTTATTGCAGCAACCCTAGCTACGTAAGCGACTGCCGCATCTTCAACATCCCCTCTGGAGATTATGTAGAAGAATTTTAGGAAGTGTCCCTTGTATATGTAGATGAATATTACGGCGTACGCAATTATCCCTATAATAATGCCCATCACTGTCAGTCGCTTTGAGTATTTCACTCTACTCAATGACCGACCCTACCTGTACTCTGAGTAAAGTATTTCGTTAAAAGTATGACCGCTACGTTAATTACTCTCCAAGCGCACTCTACTAACAACAAACGTTAGTTATCTGACCCTGTCCGGGTAGGGAATTATAGACAATTGTTTATACTGACCTTCAACAAAAACCTAAACAATAAAAAGGGGGCTCCCATATTCGACTTAGGTTTGGGATTCATGGCATCAATCAGAGACTGGACGACGTACACACCCTCCAATACTGCCGAGGTCGACGGCAGGAAGGTGCCGTCCCCCGCGATAGATGAGGATGAAATCACTATGGCTTACGAAGTTCTTAGCAGGATTAACTTAACCCCCAACACACACCTTATCTTCGTGGCGGACACTAACAATCACCCTCCAGACTTCCACGTAGTTCCTGAGCTACTGGGTATGGGCGGGCTTAAGGTAACCGTACTTAACTCCCTTGATGACGGTATAGAGCAGGCAATCCGAAGCGTTCCCTCAGTAATGGTTGTCGTTAGGGGAGAACCACCAGCAGCCTCAGTCGCTATAGAATTCCATAAGAAGGGTAAGGTTGACGTCCTGAAACACGAAGTGCGTAAGGAATTCATGGGCTTCATGAGAACTTCCCTCACTGATGAAAGGGCCCTTTCAGACCTTCTCTCAGAGATAACTCTATCCAGCCTCCCAAGGATAATTAAGAAATTATTTAGGGGTCGGAGCAAGATGTCCAGCATTAAGGTTGTTAGTGGGTACATGAGTAAGCCTAAAATTCTTGAGAAGACCATAGCTTCCCTTAAACTCAAGTCGGCTGACCTAAGCCCCGTTAAGGAGGTTTTAAAGGCAGGCTTCAAGGGACACATAGCCGCAGCTCTCTCCCTGGTTAAGGGATTGGAGAGATGCTGCAGCATAGGGAGGACTAAAATGTTATTTATAGGTGAGGCTACAGGCGGGGGAGTCTACGTAGTTGTTATGAGGTGTAAGTCTAAGTAGGGGGTGCGTGCATTGCGTGATGTCTTCATAGTTGGTGTGGGTCTAACTGAGGTAGGTAAGAGAGTAGATGTTGCGTTAAGGGATCTGGCTGCGGAGGTCGTGGTAAAGGCGATGGAGGATGCTGGGAACGAGAAGCCTGAAGCGATCGTCGTCGGGAACATGCTTAGTAGCTTAGTAGAGCAAGAGAACCTCGCAGCCTTAATAGCTGACCATACAGGGTTAAGAGGGATCAGTGGCTTTAAGGCGGAGGGAGCGTGCGGTTCTGGAGGGGCCGCGCTACTGGCTGGCTACTCTCTAGTATCCTCTGGTTTATTTGATAAGGTTTTGGTAGTGGGTATAGAGAAGCTTCATGAGCGCCCCACCCCTGACACTGCTCGTGGCTTAGCATATGCTGCGGACGCGGACTACGAACTCATCTACGGCATAAGCTTCGCCGGCTTAAACGCCCTGGTGATGCGGTACTACATGGATAAACATGGGGTCACGCGTGAGGAGATGGCTCACTGGGCGGTGATGATGCATGAGAATGCCTACCATAACCCGTATGCTCAGCTGAGGAAGAAGATAACGCTGGAGACAGTGATTAATTCCCCAGTAATAGCTGATCCTGTGAGGCTGTTTGACTCGTGCCCGCTCAGCGATGGGGCAGCTGCAATCATGCTTGTTTCCGAGAAGTATCGGAAATTAAATGATACGCCAGTGAGGGTTGCCGGTATAGGTAACGCCCTCGACAGCCCTGACCTTTCGTCGAGGTTCGAGCTGGACAGGTTCATAGCGGCTAAACTCTCAACGGATAGGGCCCTCAGGATGGCTGGTGTAAGTATTGATGACGTTGATGTCGCTGAGATACATGACGCGTACAGCATAGTCGCAGCAATAAGCATAGAGGAAATAGGGTTCGCCGAGAGGGGTAAGGCCCCAAGGCTCTGGGCAGAAGGCAGATTTAGGCCTGGAGATAAGCCCGTACTCAACCCTTCAGGAGGTCTTAAGGCTAGGGGTCACCCGGTAGGTGCGACCGGCATATACCAGGTCGCTGAGATAGCCATGCAGTTACGCGGTGACTTCCCAGGCTTGAAGGTGGGTGGCGAAGTTGGGTTAGCGCAGAACATAGGTGGCGTTGGTTCGAACGTCACCACCGTTGTTTTGAGGAGGTGATACGCGTGACCACGATCCAGAGGATATGGCGTTTAAGGAACCGCCTAATAAGGCTCTCAGGCACCAAGTGCCAGGACTGCGGTCTCGTCACCTACCCACCTAAGGCTGCATGCCCGAAGTGCGGTTCCAGGAACCTTATCGAGATAGAGTTACCGCGTGAGGGTGAGGTACTGACTTACACAGTGCTTAACATACCTATTAAGGGATTCGAGCAGTACGCGCCCTTAATAATAGCGATTATAAAGTTAGGGGAAGCGAAGGTCCTGGCACAACTAACGGATGTGAAGCCGGAGGAAGTACGGGTAGGTATGAGAGTGCAAGCTACTATCAGGAGAACAGCACCTACCTTAGATGGCGTGGTGCCTTACGTAGTTAAGTTTAAACCCATTAGAGGCGAAGAAGCTGACCTGAAAGAAAGAGAAGCGGAAGCCTTGACAGCTTAGGGGACCAATCTTTAGTCCCAACTTAACTTAGAGGGTCAAGTAGGAAGCACATTTATATTTGATGTTTTGCTCTGGGCTTTGGTGATTCGAATGTCTGAAGCACTCAACATGATCGAGTATTCTGAGTTTGCCAAGGTGGACTTAAGGGTTGGTTATGTGAAGCACGCGGAACGCGTACCGGGTTCACGTAAGTTAATACGCTTAATAGTTGACCTAGGTGAGTTAGGCGAGAGGCAGATCCTGGCTGGCCTAGCTAAGTGGTACGCTCCCGAGGATCTTCAGGGCAAGTACATTATCGTGGTGGCTAACCTTAAGCCTAAACGTATGATGGGCCTAGAATCTCAGGGGATGTTGCTTGCGGCTGGTTGCGGTGAGGGTGAAACGCCCGTGATATTAACCGTTGAGAAACCTGTGAAGCCAGGTACTAAGATCTGTTAACTCTTTCCTCCTCTTCACCACAGGTACTCCATGAACTCAGCTGGTGATGGGTAGAGGTTTACTCTCCGTATCTCCTGTTTCTTTAACTCAATATACTTCTCGATGAGTTCTCGCGGGAATATTGGTCGCAGGAACTCTGAGTCGGACTCGAGTTCCTCTAGCGCTTCATCTAGGCTTTTCGGCAGCGTCTTTATGCCTAGCTCCTTGACTTCCCTTTCACTCATGTGATAGATGTTTCGCTGTATTGGGTCTCCCGGGTCTATCTTCTTCCTTATCCCATCCAAACCTGCAGCAAGTATCGCTGCTGACGCTAAATACGGGTTCGCTAATGGGTCGGGAGGCCTGAACTCTACCCTGCGCTTCTTGGGTGATGGGGTTCTAGGGACTCTAACTGCCGCGGATCTGTTTGCGACTCCCCACGCTAGGTATATGGGGGCTTCATACCCAGGCACCAGCCTCTTGTATGAGTTAGTTGTCGGCGACACTATTGCTGCCAGTGCACGCCCATGATCCAGTAGCCCACCTATGAAGTACCTGCAGTACTGACTTATGCCGTGTGGGTCGGAGTCATCGCTGAATACGTTGATACCGTCCTTCCAGAGGCTAGCGTGGATATGCATGCCTGAGCCATTATCGCCGAAAATCGGTTTCGGCATAAAGTTCGCGACGTATCCCCACATCCTAGCTATGTGCCTAGCCACGAACTTTATTGTGAGGATATCATCTCCTAAACCTACCGCATCACGGGACGCGGTCGATATCTCAGCTTGGTTTGGAGCTACTTCGTGATGATGTATTGATGCCTTAATGCCCATCTTCCGTAATGCTCTGATAATCTCCCACCTCACACCAGCTACAGGGCTATCACTATCAGTTACTTCATATGCCCTCTTCGTTGGTAGCGACCATGTCGGGGGTTCCTCGTCGTTAATCACCCTAGCTATTAACTCCCCCTTACCAACCTTGAACTCAACTTTATGAATGAAGAACTCGACTTCCGCGCCCATCAGCTCTCTGAAGCCGTGTTCTTGGACGTAGCGCGATGCGTTTCGGGCTACCCCCCTTGAGTTACCCCAGAAGGGTTTCCCGTTAACCCATATGTCTGCATGCGCTCTCGCCCTTCTCTCGCCCCACGGTATCTTGGCTAGAGTTGACATATCTGGTACTAGGTGTAAGTCGCTGTCACTTATGTCTACTAAGTCGACCGATGATCCGTCGAAGAAGACGTCTCCCCTGGAAGCCCTCTCATAAGTTACTGAGACCGAATGCAGTCTTCCACGCAGGTCAACGTAGTGCACATCAACCCATTCAATACCGTCCGATATGTCTTCGTGCATACCCTTCATCACTGTTCACAGAATTAACGTTATCATTCGAACAAGAAATAAGGATTTCTCGAAGAAAGCGAACATTTAAATGATTAAACACAGAAAACTCATTGATGAACCGAACAAGAGGTGAATGCCGTGCCTCGTGAACTGGACGACTTAGATCTACGAATACTCAAAGCATTAGCGTTGAGGGGGAAGGAAGGTGTTAGAAAGCTCGCACGGGAGTTAGGCAAGTCACCCTCAACCATTACCGAGAGAATTAAGAAGCTTGAGGAACGCGGGTACGTCTCGGGTTATACTGCACTGATAAACTACGCTAAACTCGGTTACCAGGTGAACGCTGTGACGTTACTTCAGGTCGATGGAGCATACATAGAGCAAGTAGAACGTGAGTTAGCTAAGAAACCAAACGTTAAGGCGGTATTCGACATAACGGGCGAGTACGACATAGCGTTAATCCTTAGCTTCAAGAGCGTGCCTGACCTCGATAAGTTCATAAAGTCACTCATTAGGAATCCACGCATCAAGAGGAGTATGACCAGCTTAATTTTTCGAGTGATTAAAGATACGCCGCATGTGGAGGAGTTCCTTAGGTCTGTTGAGTGAGTTTAGGGGAAATAATTGGGTGATGTCTGCAGTTAAAACTTATTGGGTTTTACTCTTTCTTTCCACCGTACTTTATTGCGGCGTGAGCCGCTGCCAGCCTAGCGACCACTATTCTGAACGGTGAGGCACTCACGTAGTCTAGGCCAGCCTGATGCAGGAACTCTATTGATGCCGGATCACCGCCGTGCTCGCCACATATGCCGACCTCTAGCTCTGGATTAGCCTGCTTGCCCGCCTTCGTCGCCATGGCTACTAGCTTGCCTACACCCTTAGTGTCTAGGGTCTGGAACGGGTTCGCCTTGAGTATCTCTAGCTCCAGGTACTGCGGCAGGAACTTATTCTCGACGTCGTCCCTGCTGAAGCTGAAGGTTGCCTGTGTTAGGTCGTTCGTGCCGAAGCTGAAGAAGTCCATCTCCTTAGCTAGCTCGTCAGCTGTTAAGCATGCCCTAACAGTCTCAACCATTGTGCCGATCTTTACCGGTACTTTGATGCCGTATTCTTTCTCCACGTCCTGGATAGCTGGTAGTACAGCGTTTTGCTTCACGTACCTTATTTCATTGACCTCGCTTACCTGCGGTATCATTATCTCTAGCTTCGGGTGATAGCCTTCCTTCAGTAGTTCAGCAGCCGCCTCAACCATGGCCCTCGTTAGGTAGTAGTAGATCTCTGGGTACGTCACTCCTACCCTAACGCCTCTGTGACCCATCATTGGGTTGTGCTCCTTGAGTACCATTACTCTCCTGTACAGTTCTTCTAGCTCGGCGATCTTCTTCTCGTACTCCTTGAGCATGTCGGGCGCCATGCCTTTCACAGCCTCTGATGATTTTAGCGTGTAGTAAGCTACCTTAGCTTCGTAGATCTCCTTGAGTAGCTCTTCAGGTGCTGGTAGGAACTCGTGTAGTGGCGGGTCGATTAGCCTGATAACTACAGGTAATCCGTCCATTATCTTGAGCATTTCCTTGAAGTCTGGCTTAATCATCGCTGCTAGCTTCTTCAGGTGCTCGACCCTCTCCTCCTTAGTCTCCGAGAGGATTACTTTCCTGAGTGCCTCGAGCCTCTCGGGCTTTCTGAACATCCTTTCGATCCTGAGCAGACCTATGCCCTCAGCACCGAACTTCCTTGCGATGCGTGCGTCCTCCGGTACGTCAGCGTTAGCCCTCACACCCAGCTTCCTGACACTGTCTGCCCAAGCTAGGAGCTCCTGTAGTTCAGGTATTAGCTCAGGCTCTACCGTCGGTACCTTCCCTACGTACACGTTACCGGTGTTGCCGTCGATGGTTATCCAGTCACCCTCCTTGACGACCACGTCACCTACTCTGAACTCCTTCTTCTCGTAGTCGATCTTTATGGCCTCAGCACCGACGACTGCAGGCTTGCCGATGCCTCTAGCAACCACTGCGGCGTGGGAGGTCATACCACCCCTTGACGTTAGTATGCCGACTGCCGCGTAGAATCCGTGTACGTCGTCGGGCTTAGTCTCGACTCTGACTAGGATGACCTTCTTACCCTTCCTAGCCCACTCCACAGCATCGTCTGGGTGGAAGACTACCTGGCCGCTCACGGCGCCAGGTGATGCCGGTAGACCCTTAGCTATGGGCTCAACCTTGGCCTTCGGGTCGATCCTCGGGTAGAGGAGCTTCAGTACGACGTCAGGGGATACCTTGAGAATCGCCTCCTCCTTAGTTATAATGCCCTCCTTAGCCATGTCTACGGCGGTCTTCACCCTAGCAACGGGGGTCATCTTAGCCTTTCTGTTCTGCAGGAAGTAGAGCTTGCCCTTCTCGATGGTGAACTCGATGTCCATTACGTCCTTGTTCAGCTTCTCTAGCTTCTTTCCTGCCTCGATTAGCTGGTCGTAGATCTTAGGCATCCTGGCCTTGAGTTCATCTAGGTGTAGCGGGGTCCTAATGCCGGCAACTACGTCCTCGCCCTGGGCGTTAGGCAAGAACTCACCGTAGGGCTTGTTCTCGCCGGTCGCAGGATCCCTAGTGAAGTACACGCCCGTTCCTGAGTCCCATCCCATATTACCGAAGACCATCGTCACTATATTGACGGCGGTACAGTCCGCGATGTCGGGGGTTATGTTGTTGGCTATCCTGTAGTAGATCGCTCTGGGGTTCATCCACGACCTAAACACTGCCTTAATCGCTAGCTCCAGCTGCTTCCACGGGTCCTGCGGGAAGGTACCCCAATGCTTCTGAATCACGTCCTTGTATATCTCCACCAGCTTCTTGAGGTACTTGACAGCGAGCTCCCAGGTCTTGGGGGCTATCTCCTTCGGGGGCTGCGCGTCAAGCCTTAAGGTATACTTCGGGAACTGCTTCTTCACGGACTCGATCTCGTCCTTGAACTTCTCCTCAGCCTCCTTCCTGAACTCCTCATCAAGCTTGTCGAACTCCTTGTCGAAGATCTCCTCGGGTATCTCGAGCACGATCCTGCCGAACATCGCTAGGAACCTGCGGTACGCGTCGTAGGCGAACCACTCGTTCTCCGCTAGCTTAGCCAGGCCAGGCGTGACTGTGTCGTTGAGGCCTAGGTTAAGCACGGTGTCCATCATGCCAGGCATCGAGACCGCGGCGCCAGACCTCACCGACACGAGGAGCGGGTTGTCCGGGAAGCCGAACTTCTTGCCTGTCTTCTCCTCAAGCTTCTTCATGTACTCCTTAACCTGATCCATTAAGCCCTCTGGGAGGTCTAGTGAGTTGATTATGTCCCAGATCCTCTTGATTAACTCGTCCCTAACCTGGGGCGGCGGGTTGCGCTCGAGTTCCTTCACGATCTTGTCGATCTCCTCCTTCCTAGGTGCGTAGAAGTCGCGGCATGCCTCAGTAGTGATGGTGAATCCTGGAGGGACTGGAAGGCCTAGTTGCGTCATCTGCGCTAGTGAGGCTCCCTTGCCTCCGAGTAGCTTCTTGTTCTTCCAGTCGCCCTCCTCGAATGCGAATACGTACTTCTTAGTCACCTATGACCACCGAACCCATATTGGGCATGCATTAAAAAGCGTTGTTTGAGGGCACACGCGTGAGTGTTAAACAGGCAAATAATACCTCCGAATTACTGCCGAATGACGCCATCAAATGAGTGGGGCTTCATTAATTAACTTTCAACCACGCTCTCCCTCATTAGACCCTAATCCACCCTCCCTATTACCCTGGACATCCTCACTAGTAGCCCTTTCCGTGCTATGGGCTTCTCCCTCTTCTTTCATCTCTTTTTCTTCCTCCTTTTTCCTAGGCTTCACTCTCCTAACAGTTACTGAAACCTTTACCTCGACGTATCCTGCTAGCCAGTCCCAAGCAATTAAGATCCAGTCCTTCCAACTCTTAGCAACCTCCACTATATTCTTAGGCGTGTTGAGTAAGTAGTACACCTCTAGAACCAGCAGTGTGTAGAAGAGGGGCACTACCTGCACTGAGTAGAAGCTGTACTGCGTCTTGGATCCAAGGAACCATATTAACACGTACATGAAGAACGTGCCCCAAGTGAAGCCGTACGTAAGGCCTCTATCCGGTAGCTCCTTGATTTTAGGTATTATGTACACTGATAACGCCACGAGGGCCATATATAGTATTGGGTTCCCCCTAGCGACCAGGTCAGCGACCCACTTACCGGCTTTAGCGTCCCATGTGTAGTGAAGCGGGAACGGATTCCTCCCTATGATCCAGTCCCACGGCATTGCTTGAGGAGGGCCACCAGTAGTTTTAATGCTTAGGTGCCAGCGTATCGCGCCAACTATGGATGAGTCCCACCACTGCATGAAACCATCATGAATTATGAAGGGTATGGACAGTATGAGCAACATAATTACGGGGACGTATATGAGGTAGAGCAACGTCCTAGCTGGCTTCTCCCTGCTCTTAAGCCACGCCACTAAGGCAGGTAATCCTGGGAAGGCACCGCTAAACTTACTCACGAATCCTAGACCTAAAGCTACCGCTGACCCGCCTAGAGTTCCCCTCACAGTCATATAGTAGGTCAAGTAAGTGAATAACGCCACGAATATATCAAGCATCGCCACCATGCTTAAGGACCTGAAAGTTATGTCAAACGCTGTTAGGATCATCGCCACCAGGCCTAGAGCCGCGCCAACTACCTCACCGCATATTTTCCTTAGGGCTAGGAAAATCATTACGAGTATTAAGCAACCCGCAATGATTGAGGGTATCCGCCAGTAGGGAGGGTAGTCGCCTATGGTAATCATAGCTAATCCAATAAGGTACTTGACGAGGGGCGGGTGCTCGAAGTTCATGTAGTTAAGTATTCCTCTGGCGTTAGGATAGCAGTAGCCTATCGCGTACTTGATGCTGTGAGGAACATCCTTAAGTAACGACACGTTCTGTGGAGGCACTACAACACACACGGCAGGGAGGAAGTTCCCGTCATCTTTAAATGCGTAGTAATCATTGCTTTTCACCACCTTTCCACCGATACTTTCGATGTAACGTGTGGCTTGATTCACCCACTCATCGTAGGTGCTTGATGATGGTGGATTCTCTAGCTCGACCGTGGCCATGACGCCGCCCCATGGACCGTGGGGGGTGAGGCCAAAGTATACTCTAAGGATATTTCTTGCTGCGCTCACATACCAGCATTCGTCTGAGATGTAGTCTATGATGTGGGACTCGTAGCTGTATTCGTAGTAGGCGAAAGCGATTACTATGCTTGCCGCTATAATCGCTGTTACAACAATTATGGCTAGTCGCTTACGTTGGTTCAGTGTTTGAGGCTTCTGAGGCTCCCTTTCCCCATCCTGGGTCCCGGACTCCCCACGTGCTTCCAACGCCATAGAGGTCAGTCCTCCTATCATACCATATTGGGAGCATCTCCCTTATCTTATCTACTGTCCTCAGATCTACGTTTACGGTTAATACTTGTTCGCTTTCCTCCGAGTGTGATAGCTCGAAGCCAAAGGGGTCGTAAACCGCGGAATTACCTGAGTAATGTTCACCTGTGGCTCTACTCTCCCCTACTTTGTTGACCCCAACCACGAATACTTGGTTTTCCGCGGCCCGCGCTCTGAGCAATGTTTTCCACTGCAGGGCGCGGGGCGCTCCCCAGGACGCGGGAACGAATATTACTTTAGCGCCTTTCATGGTGAGTAACCTGAAGAGTTCAGGGAACCTTAAGTCATAGCATATTGCTACACCCACGCCACCGAAGGACGTGCTGAAGTACCCTAACTCATCCCCAGCCGTGAACATCTTGTCCTCTCCGTATGGTCTGAAAAGGTGTATCTTCTTGTAGGCGCCTATGATGCCGTCAGGCCCTATTAGGAAGGCTGCATCATACAGCTTACCGTTCTCCTTGAGAGGTGCTGATGAGACTATATATACCCCGTACTCCTCAGCGACGGCTCTAAGCAACTCGTTGGACCACCCCTTACCCTCACCTTCCGCGTACTTCGTTATCGCACTGAAGTCGTAGCCTGTAGTCCAAAGTTCAGGAAGAACTATGAAGTCAGAGTTCTCGGCGGCTTCCTTGATTAGCTTCAGTCCGCGTGCAATGTTTGTTTGTACATCCCCGTCAATTACTCGCATCTGAATTATGCTCACACGCAATTCTAATCGCCTCTAATTTTTGTGGCCGTAACTTAATTTCTTTCGCTTAGACCCAATACTTATTGAAGAACCTTAATCATGATATAGGGCCTCACCATCGCAGGACCTCATCACATATTATGGGAATTATTCAATTATCAGCGTCGGTGGTTGCGTTCATAGGCCCTACTTTAGTTCGTCTTAAGGGACGCATAAACGTGATGCTAATGCTCAACATGTGCGGAGTTAAGAACAAGTCCTTGGTGTATTAATTGATGTTGATTTGAGTGAAAAAGTCAATCGTTTAGTGAGGCATGATCACTTATGCTTGTTGCTTAGCTTACTTTTTCTTGCTGGGAACGAAGACGTAGACTGTGGTGCCACAGATAGGGCACTTACCCTTTATTGCCTTCCTGCCGTTCTTTAGTGTGACCTCCTTGGGGTTCTTAATCTCGACTTTCTTCCTGCATTTGACACAGAAGCCCTTGACCATAGTTATGCACCCTCATTCTATAGTTACGGATTCGTGATATTAAAAACTATCTACCTCATGCATTCGTGGCAACTTAATCATTGTTCTAAGGACATGCATTCGTGTAATGAACTAAGTTATTTCCTAGAATCACACCTGAAACATGGGTATTCCTTTAAACAGTTGAATCTCATTAAGACCTGGCGAACACGATGTCAGAAGGATACAGGATTGCAAATCCCAACCTAGCTAAGGATGGTTGGGTTCAAATAGAGTGGGCCGAGCATCACATGCCGGTCCTAATAAGTATTCGTGAGGAATTCAGCAGGAGTAAGCCTCTAGAGGGGTTAAGGGTGTCTGCCGTGCTCCACGTCACTAAGGAGACCGCGGCGCTCGTGAGGACCCTTAAGGCTGGCGGTGCGGAGGTGTGGCTTGCTGGCAGTAACCCGCTTTCAACGCAGGATGACGTTGCCGCTGCCTTAGCTGAGGATGGCATACACGTGTACGCGTGGAGAGGACAGAAGCCCGAGGAGTATTACTGGTGCATTAAGCAGGTTGCTAGTGTGGGTCCCCACATCATCATGGATGACGGCGCCGACCTTCACGCGTACCTACACTCGGAGGGTGCTGAGATAGGGAGGAACGTGTGGGGAGGAACTGAGGAAACGACCACAGGTGTGATAAGGTTAAGGGCGCTGGAAAGAGAAGGAAAGCTACAGTACCCCGTCATAGCCGTTAACGACTCTCTAACGAAGTACCTATTCGATAATCGCTACGGGACGGGACAGTCCACGATCGACGGAATCTTAAGGGCAACAAACATACTGATCGCTGGTAAAGTATTCGTCGTTGCCGGATACGGGTGGGTTGGTAGAGGCATAGCCCTAAGGGCTCGCGGTATGGGGGCGCGCGTCATCGTTACTGAGGTTGACCCGATACGTGCGTTAGAGGCTGTCATGGATGGCTTCGAGGTCATGCCTATGAGTAAAGCTGCCGAGCTCGGGGACATCTTCGTTACTGCAACAGGCGATAAGGACGTTATCGTCAAGGAACACATGCTTAAGATGAAGGACGGAGCTATACTAGCTAATGCCGGACACTTCAATGTTGAGGTCAGCGTAAAGGATCTGGAGGATATCGCGGTAAGGAAAAGAATCATAAGGAAGTACATTACTGAGTACACTCTAAAGGACGGAAGGCGCCTATACCTACTGGCTGAGGGGCGCCTAGTCAACTTAGTTGCTGCTGAGGGTCACCCAAGCGAGGTCATGGATATGAGCTTCTCTAACCAAGCATACGCTGTCAAGTACATAGCAGAGAATAAGGATAGCCTTCAGCGCCGCGTGTACACGCTCCCAAGGAGGATAGATGAAGACATAGCAAGGTTGAAGCTTAAGTCAATGGGTATCGAGATAGATGTGCTGACGGAGGAGCAGAAAAGGTACTTATCAAGCTGGAACCTTGGAACATGACCTGCTTTTCCCATGTTAACTCTTATCAGTTGCTATGCATTGCTTAAAGCATTCCGTTATGCATGCTGAATATTCGTCTCCGGACTTAGATGAGCAGAAATCTGAACATGTTTCCTCGCATTTCAGTAACTTTGATTTCACCACCACCCACACCACACCATAGGGTGTTCAATGGTAGGAATTTAAAACTTAATGTACGTACGGAGAATAAGGGGTAAGTATGGGGGAAGAACTTAAGGAGTTAAGGATAGGGGACCTAAACAACATTTGGTTCGAGTACGACAAGCAGAATGACATCCTCTACATAAACTTCGGGTATGACATAGAGGATGCTGATGAATCTTTCTTAACAGAGAACGACATAGCTGTGCGGATCAAGAGCGGTAAAGTCGTGTCGTTAACGGTATTTGACTTCGCTAAACGTGTCGGGCTAGAATGACTTAATATCATGCCTCAACCCCAGAAACAATTTTTACCTTCCATTAACGAAGGTATTGTAGCCACGGTACGGTGCTGACGCCATGCTAAGCAACTTACTTCAGGACTTAAGGCGGCGCCTATCTTGGGTTAGGTTCACACGCGTTGCGGCCGAGCTATCCTCATTCCACAGGATCCAGGGTTCGAAAGAAATTAATGAGGCTGCCCGCTACTTGAGGGATGTTGCCTCCGACGCGGGTGCTGAGGTTGAGTTGTTTAGGTTTAGCTATAGTGATCCACCGAACTGGTTCGAGCCTCTTACGGGATGGTGGGTTGAGTCCTCAGAGTTAACCGTTATTGAACCCGTTAACTACCTAGTTTCTTCCTTTGAAACGGTACCCACTAGCGTGGTGGCCCATAGCCCCGGCGGTGAGTTCGAGGGAGAGTTAATCGTGGTTAGAGGTGACGACTTACCTGATGCACTAGATGGCGTTGTTCTCACGAGGTGGGGCGGCTTAGAGAAATACCTGGAAATTTGCCGGAGGGGTGCACAGGCTGTCCTGTTTTATAGGGATGACGCGCCGAGAAACGCCGTCCCGTATTTCAGCCTCTTTCCAACGCCGAGCGATGTTGGGCTTATGAAGGCACCTGCGTTTTCCGTGAGTTTAAGGAGTGTTGAGGAGCTTGAGCGGCTGATAAGGCAGTACGGACGCGTCGTTGTTAAGGGCTTCATCAAGGCAGGCTATGTTGACCGAGCTGAAGGCATTGTCGTCACCGCGTCATTCGGCTCTGGGGATGCTGAGGTGCACTTAGTTGCTCACTACTGCCACCCTGCTGGAATGATTAATGATAACGTTAGTGGGGCTACTGCACTGGCTGAGCTAGCCTTGGCTCTTGGCTCGACACCCAACGCCAACCAAGTGTTGGGGGTTGGGCGAATTAGGCTTGTTTGGGTTCCTGAGTACGTAGGTTCCCTGCATTTCCTCAGGTACTTAAGTTCGGAGGGTGAGATACGCAGGGTCATGCACGCGATTAACTTAGACATGGTTGGTGAGAGGCAGAGCGTGACTGGCTCCACGCTTCTTTTCGTTAGGCCGCCGATCCACATGCTGTCGCCTCAGGAGGCAGTGACATACCGAGTGTTTAGGGAGGTGTTCGCCGGTGCTAGGGGTTTCCTGCCACACAAGAGGTTGACAGGGATACGGAGTAAGGTCATTAACTTCGAGCCCGGAAGTGATCATGAGTCATACGTTGCTTATGGTGTGCCGGCCGTCGCCCTAATAAGCTGGCCGGACAGGTACTACCACACCAGCCTAGACACCTTTGATAAGCTCGATCAGGACTTAGCTCTGAGGGCCGCGTACTTCTCTCTTGCGGCAGCACTTAACGTGCTGAGTACCAGCAATGCTGAGAGGATACTTAATGCGTACCGGAATTTAGTGGCTGGTATGGACGTCCTTAACGTAATTGACGATGACCTACTCAGCGAGCTGCGCTCGTCCCTGTACAGGGATGGGCTAAGCGCCTTCAGGAGCGAGGGCCCTCCGCTTAGGGCGGTCGGGCACGGCGTGCCCAATCTAAGGCGGGTCAGGCGTTCGTTGCCCCCTGAGGAAGCCACCATGTTAAGAGATAATTATGCCTCCATGCCCTGGTTCAGAGCGGCCCTTACATTGACCGTCATGCTTGTCCAGAAGGGACTCACTGGAGAGGGTTTAAGGAAGGCACTTCAAGCAGAACTGGGCACTCGAGTCAGTATAAGCGCGTTTAACCTAATCATAACGGGGTTACTCAGCATTAACGCGTTAAGCCTAGGTGATTAGCGATGTTGCTCGTATACTTCGGTACCGGCAAGGGTAAGACCACGGCCGCCATGGGGGTTGTTGCTAGGGCCTTAGGGAGGGGCTACCGGGTAGTCGTGGCCCAATTCATGAAGGCTACACCCAGCGGGGAAACAATGTTCTACCGGTCAGGCGGCTACAAGGATTTGCTAAAGTGGTTCCTACTTGGGACGAAAGAATTCGTTACACCTGGGGACCTAACAAGCGATACCGCGTTAGTGAACACCGCGTTGATATATGGGTTCATCCACCATATCCTGCCGAAGCTACTTGAGGAGTTCCAGCCCAAGCTGGTGGTGCTTGACGAGTTAGGCATAGCCACACATCTAGGCCTCGTGGATGAGTGGAGTGTGCTTGAAACTCTCCAAACATTTATAGGTAACCGGGAGAAGCACGCTATCGTGACGGGGCGCTACGTCCCAAGCACCATAAGGGATGCCGCCGACCTCGTGAGTGAGGTTCGTGAAGTCAAGCATTACTTCAGGAGAGGAGTTGTTTCGCTGGAGGGTATCGACTATTAAACCCTTAATACGCCCCCTCATAATGAATTTTAATAGCGGCCCAACCGATGGGGGTTAAGGCTGGGACACCTGAGGCTCCGATGATGTGGAGGCCGCGAGAAACCGAGGTTCCCTTTACCCACCTTAATATTACGCGAAGATCGAGGATATCAAAGGTTCTTGGGGTATGTAATGAGAGCCGCCACCGAAAGCTGTCCTAGTTTTAAGTTAGCAGAAGAAACAAGGCTCGCATATTGTTTAGTTCGTTAATGAATGCCGAGGAGGGACAGCAGGTTGTGTGTCACTATTAGCTGCGCGAACACTAAGGACACTACGCTCATAAGCTTTATCAGGATATTCAGCGAGGGCCCTGAAGCGTCTTTTAATGGGTCACCAACAGTGTCGCCTATTACCGCTGCTTTATGGGTTTCACTTCCCTTACCTCCGTAGTGACCTTCCTCAACGTATTTCTTGGCGTTATCCCAAGTATTCCCTACGTTACCCTGGAAGAGGCCTAGCAGGAGTCCTGAGAGCGTCGCGGCTAACAGAGCACCGCCCAAGCTGTAGGGCCCTAGTATGAACCCTATGATTAGCGGTGACGCTATCGCTAACACACCTGGCTGGACTAACCTCTTAATAGCGTAGGTGGTTACTATAGATACTGCCCTGCCATAGTCCGGCTTCTCCTTGAACTCCAGTATCCCTGGCTTCTCTCTGAATTGCCTCCTGATCTCCTCAATCAGGACGAAAGCCGCGTCGCTGACGGCTAGTATGACTAGCGTTGTGAATGCTGCTGGTAACGCCATGCCTATTAGGGCACCGCTAATTACTTTAGCGTCGAGAATACTCATTAACTCCTTCATCTTCTCTAGGCTGTATCCTGTTATGTTCATTATTGTGCTGGAGTAGGCTGCTATGAGTGCTAAGGCTGTTAAGGCAGCTGACCCTATGGCGAAGCCCTTGGACACGGACTTCATGGTGTTGCCCGCAGCATCTAGCCTGTCGGTTATCGCTCTGACGTCCTCGCCTAGCCCTGCCTGCTCGGCTATTCCGGCTGCGTTATCCGTTATTGGTCCGTAGGCATCCGCACTGACTACTATCCCCGTTAGGGAGAGCATGCCGACCGCCGCCAGCGCTACTCCGTATATCCCGTACCAGAAGCCATAGGGTGAGAGCACTAGGTAAGCGATTAGCTCAGCAACCGCTATGCCTATTGCGGGGATTAATACGCTTAGGAAACCATAGGCCATACCGGTGAGTATTGTTAGTGCTGGACCGGTCTGAGACATGAACGCTACCTTCCTCACGGGCTTCTTACGGGGGTTCGTGAAGTAATCGCTCGTGAGGCCGACTATGATCCCAGCGATTATGCCGGCCACGACAACTATGAAAGCCCTCAATCCCGCGTCAGCTCCCAGAGTCATCGTGGCTAGCGGGTACGTGAACACAGCGATCAACACACCCGCAAGCATTGTTGAGAACGTCAACGGTTTAGACGGATCGCCTCCCTCTCTGACGCGCACGAAGAATGAAGTTATTATTGCGGAGAATACTCCCGCTGCCGCGACCGCCATGGGAAGCAAGGCCCAGTCAACCCACTTTGAGCCAGCGGTCGCCAGGATTGCCGTGGCGGCTATGATCATTGCTGAGATTATGGACTCGACGTATGACTCGAATAGGTCGGCTCCCATACCGGCAACATCGCCGACGTTATCGCCGACGTTGTCAGCAATTACTCCGGGATTTCTCGGGTCGTCCTCAGGTATTCCTTCCTCTACCTTACCTACTAGGTCAGCACCTATGTCTGCTGCTTTAGTGTAGATTCCGCCGCCTACCCTAGCGAATAGGGCTACTGTGGAGGCTCCGAAGCTGTAGCCTATCATGGCCCTTACCGCTGCGGGTGTCCCGCCGTAGAATATGTACTGGAGAGCAACTAGGAGGACACCTACACCGACATCCATTAGGCCCAGCACCATACCCCCACTGAACGCCACCCTAAGCGCCTTACTTAGGCCGTGCTCCTTCGCAGCGTAGGTTGTTCTGACGTTGGAGTTTACCGCGACCCACATTCCTACGTACCCTGCTATTACCGACGAGAACGCACCTAGAATATAGCTTAAGGACATTAGTGGGTTGATGAACGCTAGTACAGCAGTAATTATGAATGCGATTGTTAGGATGACCATGTACTGCTTCTTCAAGTAGGCCTTCGCACCTTCCTTGATGAAGTTATGGATCTCAACCATCCTCCCCGAGCCAGCCGGCTTCCTCAGAATAAGGAATGCGAGGGTGAAAGCATATATTATCGCGACGACACCAGCTATTACTGCTAGTCCCGTTATCGGGATCACTTTTAGGCACCCGCTTAATTCTCAAAGCCCTCCTAAAAGCACTTTCTGAGAAAACCTTGCTTACGTAGTTTCAACGTCATCACCCCTGAGGGGGTCCTCCGCATATTCCGGCTTCTGCGGGAACAAAAGATTTTATTTTAGTTTTAAGGTGTTAGAGGCAGAGTAACTACTACGTAATCGAGTGTGAGGATCACGTGATGCGTGTGAAAGACTTTATAGTGCTGGGATATGGGCTTGAATCCCTTGTCTAAAGGTGAGTGGCAATGCCTAGAAGCACCACAATATACTCAGGATGGGGTTGGGACGAAGTCACGGCCTCCGCAATACTCGCAACAGCCCTCCTACGTAAGGGGTATAGGATATACGTGGAGTTCCCATCCCCAAGCGAACGTAAGGGCTTGGCAATAACTAAGTCATACGCCGTGGGTATTAGTCACAAAGATGGTGCCATACTACAAGACTCTGTATCAATACAGTATATCCCGGAGAAGAGGCTAGGGGTGGTGTTGAAGTATGACTCAACAGGGAAGAGCGACCTAATAATGAGGTTCTCCAATGTCGGATCACTATCGGCCACAATGTTGGAGTATGTGGAGACCCTAAACGAGCGCGTAGACATACCTGAGCAGGTTCTCCGTGACATCGAGGCAATTAATGCTGGTGAATACGATAGGGTATCAAAGCTCGGCAGGGTAATGCTTAGGGCCCTCAAGGTTAACTACAGCTCCAAGGAATTTCGGCAGCTAATGTACACGTTCATGATGGAAGTACTGAGGACGAAAACCCTGAAACCCTCGGAGGAACTGCTGAAGGAAAATGAGAAATACGACAAGGCTATGGAACTAGCGGAGAAAATCCTTGAGAACAGAGAATACATCCAGTACGATAAGCTTAAGGTAATCGTGATTTCAAGCAAGTTCAACAGGGATTTAATCAAGAAGAACTACCCGCTACTGAAACCCGTAACTTACGACATCCTAATGAAGGTCTGTAAGAAGGATGGTGTGGCTATACTCGTGCAAGAGACCGAGTTAGGTCACACAATAAGGGTCTGCCTCTACAGGAGGGACGTCAGCTTCGTGAAGGTCATATCGGCGATACCTAAGGAAATGAGTGAGAAACTCAGTATAATCCTGAGGGGGAACCACATAATAATTAAGTTCCGGAACCCGCAGGAAAGCACTCTTGATAATGTGCTTGACGTGGTTGACGTCATTGCTAACGCTATAGTCACCCAGCTGAGAGCGGCTGAGCAGCAACGTAAGCCTCGTAAGAGGTGATTAAATCCTTGGTTAAGGCTGTGGTGACGGGGGGCGCGGGATTTATAGGTTCACATATAGTTGATTCCCTAATTAAGGAGGGTTACGACGTAGTAGTGATTGATAATCTCAGCTCTGGACGGAAGGACTTTCTGAAGGAAGCAATGAGGAGCGGAAGAGTAAAGCTTGTTCTCGACGACCTTAAGGTCCCTAACGGCAGGTGGGTTCGTGAGTTTAAGGATGCGGATATTGTTTATCACTTCGCAGCCAACCCGGAAGTGCGTGTCTCCATGACCAACCCGAGAATTCACTTTGACGAGAACGTCTTAGTGACGTTTAATGTTTTGGAGGCATGCCGCGTTAATGGTGTGAAGGAGTTAGTGTTTGCCAGTTCCTCCACGGTTTACGGTGATGCGAAGAAGTTCCCAACACCCGAGGATTATGAACCTAAGGAGCCGATTTCCGTTTACGGGGCGGCTAAGTTAGCGTCTGAGAACCTAATAGTGACTTACAGTATCGCATACGGGGTGAGGTCCCTCATACTACGGTTCGCTAACATC
This sequence comes from Desulfurococcales archaeon, assembly GCA_027023255.1. Classification (GTDB taxonomy): domain Archaea; phylum Thermoproteota; class Thermoprotei_A; order Sulfolobales; family NBVN01; genus WAOL01. The sequence continues at coordinate 16,820 of JALVVU010000114.1, read as the reverse complement.
GTTGGACCCCGGCAAAGCCATGGCGTAATCATCGACTTCATACGCAAGCTCCGATCAAACCCGGCTGTCCTTGAGATCCTTGGGGACGGGACACAGAGAAAATCTTACCTTCACGTTAAGGACTTAATTTCAGGTATTAACGTGGCGTTGGAGGCATTAAGGAATAACGGGAAGCCATACGAAGTGTTTAATCTTGGAAATGAAGACTGGGTTACCGTCAAGAGAATAGCTGAGTTAGTTATTGAGGAGATGGGCTTAAAGGATGTTGAGTTCCGCTATAAGCCCGCTACACCCGATGGCAGGGGTTGGAAAGGCGATGTTAAGTTCATGCTTCTCGATATAAGTAAAATAAAGGCACATGGTTGGAGACCCTCAATGAACTCTGAGGAAGCCCTAAGGGACGCTATCCGTGCAGCACTAAGTAATTAATCACCCGGTGTTGCGGGTTGTTAATAACTTACTTTTCGAGAACCTTCACGTTACATGAGGATCCCATTAACTCACATCCTGAGAGTCCTGAGCGTGTGTTGATGGCTTTCTCTATCGTTAAGGAGGTTATTCCTAAGGAGGAACTTAGGGTAATTGAGCCCCCGCCACCTTCGAGGAGAATTGTTGAGCTAATCCACGAGAGAGAGTATGTTGAGTACATAGAGAGCGAGAGTAAGAGGGGGCTTCACTACATAGACGCTGACACGTACGTTAACGAACACACGTTCAAGGTAGCGCTCCTAGCTGCTAGTGCGGCATGGAACGCTGCTGACGTTTCCCTAGAGGTACGTGCCCCTGTGCTTGCATTGGTTAGGCCGCCAGGTCACCATGCCGGAAGGTCTGGGCCCGCGATGGGGGCTTTATCTAATGGTTTCTGCATATTCAATAACGCCGCCGTAGCTATACGGAATTTCCTAGGTAAGGGCTTGAAGGTTATGGTGCTAGACTTTGATGCGCATCACGGGAACGGCACACAGGAAATATTCTGGCACGAGCCGAGAGTACTTCACATTGACATGCATGAGTATGGGATATACCCCGGCACGGGGAGTGTCAACGATGTTGGTGGGGAGGGTGCTAAGGGCACTAAGATAAACATACCTTTACCACACGGCGCCAGCGATAGGGAGTTCATGTGGGTAGTTCACGAGGTGTTACCAAGGCTTGCAGAGGCTTTCAAACCGGATGTCTTAGTTGTTTCTGCTGGTTTCGACTCGCACGTCCTTGACCCCATGTCCACTCTGAGGGCTTCTGATGAGGTGTTCATGGCGCTTGGGTCGTTCGTTGCTGAGCTAGTTCAGCACCGTGTTAAGGGTGCGGTGATAGTGTTGGAGGGTGGCTACGGTAGTGCATTACCTGCTGGTCTGAGGAGCTTCTTAAGGGGTTTCTCACAGAGGGCCGTTAAGGAGCGTGTGCTGATACCCACTAAGGGTGTTTGGGCAAGGGATGTAATGTCAGTGCTGGAAAGGTTCTGGGGCATAGAGTTACGCGGGTAAGGGTTTTTGTTGCTTCTTTATTATTTATTGGTGGTCACTTCCTTGAGTAGTACTGAGAAATTACTTAGGGTTCAGGGCGGTGATCCAAGACTCATCAAGCTTGTAGGGAGAAATTACCTCAGCGATCCCATAAATTATGCTTACTTGCTCTACGACATCGCGGTCTACCCTGACGTGTCCAAGGCCCTGCTTAGGGTTGAGGACGACGTTATTGTTGGGTATGCTCTCGCCTGGTTTAAGTTTGAGCCACAGACAGTAATACTGTACGGGGAGTTAAGTGGTGTGCCCTTGTATGAGGTGCTGAGGCTTAAGTCGCTTGTTTGGGTACCCTTTAATGAGTACCCCAGCGTCAAGCGTGAGTTGCTGAAGTATGGTAGCGTGAGTGATGAGTGCATCATGCTTGACATGGTTGCGACACCAGATACGTTCCCTTGGGACGTTACTTACATGGCTGAGTGTGTTAAATTAAAGCCCAGCGACATAGGCGCCCTGCAGGAGTTCTGGGACTCCGTGGGTGTGAGAATTCCGAGGGAGGTTCTACTGGAGGCACTTAATGATCACGTGTGCTACGGAGTGTTCATTGACGGTAAGCTAGTGTCAGTTGCGAGGACTTACGTGAGGACACCTCACGTGTGGGTCGTGGGTGGAGTGTTCACGCACCCTGACTTTAGGGGAAGGGGTTTCGCTAAGGCCGTTACTGCGGCGGTTACTAGGGAGGCGCTTCTCTCGGGGGCCTACGCATTGCTTCATGTGCGTGAGGATAACTACCCGGCGATAAGGGCGTATAGGAGAATTGGTTATGAGTTAATTGGCAGGCGTGTTTGGGTTTCGTTCACTCCTAGGGTTATGTAGGTTGCTAAAAAGCTTAGGATTAGTAGGGGGATATGAAGTCCTCTGGCTTCGGCGGTTCTGGCTTTAGTCCCTTCCTCTGCCTGATCTTCTTCACTATGTCCATTAGGAGTGAGTCAGGTACCGGAGCCCACCTGCTGAATTCAGTGCCCCAGAAGGCCCTGCCAGCCGTGGCTGATCTTAACTCATTCGCTAGGTTCATCGATTCCGCCACGGGTATCTCGGCTATTATCCTCACTTGAGTTGGGCTTAGCTGAATAACGTCCAGTACCTTACCTCTCTTCCTTGTTATGACCGAGATGACCGCGCTCATTGTTTCCATCGGGGCCTTAATGTCCAGCTTCTGTATGGGCTCTAGGAGTGTTGGACGCGCCATGAGCATTCCAGCGTATATCGGGTTCCTGACAGCCGGGAATAGCTGGGCTGGACCTCTGTGGGCTGGGTCCTCGTGCACTATGGCGTCATGCAGTATTACCTTAACACCCCTCACCGGTTCCTTGGCTAGTGGGCCTTCAGCCATTGCTAACCTGAAGCCCTGGATTATCGTGTCCTTGACTTCCCTTAGGTGCTGCACACCAACGGTCCTGTCCACGAATATGTTGAAGTTCTCGTCAATTGCCCATATGCGGCGGGCTTCGTCGTAGTCCCATCCAGCCTTGTCTCTGAGTATCTTGGCCCTCTCCCTAGCGTCCATGTCCTCGGAGATGACGCCCTGCTGAATTAGCTGGATTGTCTCGTTATTTAGTGGCTCGACACTTATGTAGAGCTTGTTGTGCTTGTTCGGTGACTTACCCTCAAGCACTCTTGAGGCTGCCCTGACGGTTTCCCTGTAAACTACGATGGGTGGTGATGTTTCTACTTCAAGCCCGTAGTTCTCCTTGAGGAGCGTTAGGACGATCTCTAAGTGGAGCGGGCCCATACCAGATATTAGGTACTCGCCTGTCTCCTCATTTATCTTCACGACTAGGTTCGGGTCCTCGATCGACATCTTCCTTAACGCGTCGATTAGCTTTGTTAAGTCCTGCATGCGCTTCGGCTCTATAGCCATCGTCACGACAGGCTCGGATACGTAGTGTAGCTTTTCGAACGGGGCTGCCTGATCCTTGAAGGCAACCTCGACCGCGGTTTCACCTGCCCTAGCTTTGTCTAGGCCTAGCACTGCACCTATGTTTCCGGCGAGTACCGCGTTCACTTGCTCCCTAATCGGACCCATGTAGAGGCTAACCTGTAGTGCCCTCTGTTTCGTTCTTGCCATGACGAGCCACAGTTCCTGGCCGGGCCTTAGCGTTCCTGAGAACACCCTGCCAGTCGCTACCATGCCTGCGTGTGGGTCTATCCTCATGTCACTCACTAGGAAGACCGTCGGGCCGTTGGGGTCAGCGTTCATCATGGCTTGCCCTAACTCGGAGTTTATGTCGCCCTTCCATATCTTAGGTATCCTATACTTCTGGGCTTCCTTCGGGTTGGGCACATGGTTAATGACCATTTCCAGTAGGGCTTCGTGAAGTGGTATAGCTTTCTGTAATTCCTCCACGGCTTGCTTTCCTTTGGCGTAAGCGTTCATCATGTCCATGATCGTTATTCCTTTTCTCTTGGCGTAAGGTACCGTCAGTCCTATCTTGTCCCTCGCTGAACCGAACGCTACCTGGCCTTTTGCGGGATCTAGTAACCACTTGTCCCTGAACTCTGGTTCGGCGTATTCCTTGATGAGACTGTTTACTTCCTTGATGATCGTTATGAATCTCTTCTGTATTTCCTGAGGTGATAGCTTGAGTTCCTTTATGAGCCTGTCGACCTTGTTGATGTATAGGAGTGGTCTTACCCTCTCCTCAAGTGCCTGCCTTAGCACGGTTTCGGTCTGTGTCATTACGCCTTCAACGGCGTCTACGACGACGATGGCACCGTCAAGTACTCTTAGGGACCTTGTGACTTTACCTGAGAAGTCCACGTGTCCGGGCGTGTCGATTAGGTTGATTACGTAGCCTTTACCACCCATTTCGTGGTAGAGGCTAATGTTGGCTGACTTTACGGTGACGCCTCTCTTCTGCTCGACGTCGAGGTAGTCTAGGGCCAGCGCCTCACCAGCGACCTTGACTGAAATTATTCCTGCCGCTGCTAGTAGCAAGTCCGATGTCGTAGTCTTGCCGTGGTCTACGTGCGCGATTATTCCTATGTTCCTGACGCGCTCTAGGTTGGACATTAGCTTCTGTATTTGTTCCACAGTCTTGTATCTGGGCATGATTCCTAACCTAGGGGATAGAAGCATTGGAATTTAAAAGCTTAGCAGTAAGGCACTCACTCCTGCTTCTTCTCATGTTCCTTGCTGTAGAACCGCTCTAAACCCCCACCTGCTCCTTCATGTTTCTTGTTATATGGGTAGTCAAGTATACGTTTAATTAACTGTGCCTTCTCCTCACTAATACCTTCTACACGCGAGAGCTCCACGGGGGAAGCCTCGAGCACCGCCCTCAGACTGCCGAACTTCCTTAGTAATCTGTCAGCTAGTGTCGGCCCTATGCCTGGGAAGGATGCAAGGACGTAGAGTTGCCATTCGCTTAGGTCCTGTTCCTTAGGCTTCTGCTGTTTCCTGTACGTTGGGAAGAGTGCTGCGGCGGAGGGTTTCCTAGTCGTTTGGAGCTTCTCAGCGATCAGCTTTATTGTTTCAGCCGTGTGTCTTGAGTTTCTCGTGTAAATTACTGGGATGTTGTTGTATATCACTGCTGTTACCAGCGCTGCCTCGACGGCTTTGTACCTGTTGGTTATGCGGCGTAAGTACATTAAGTCGCCTTCGACTAGGATGAACGTCCTTAGGCCGGATGCCTTTAGGCGACGCACCTGGTCGAAAAACCTTCCCTCGAAAACCGAGTGAGCTAGATCGTCGACCCTTTTTCTCTCGATGACCGTGTCCTCGGTAACCATGTAGTCACCTACCTCTAGCTGCTTGTAGATCACTGATACGCCCATCTCGGTGAGGTACTTCGGTACGTGAGAGGCTTTCTCTCTGAGGTCGACGTAAACCTTCACCAACGCTACTCACACTCCTCCATCCAACGACCCTCCTCAAGTATTCCTATGCTATACCCTTTTCTCGCGAAGAAACGCGCTATGGTTTTCAGGATCTGCTTAGGGCTTACGCGAGAGTTTATTAGTGCTCCCGCAGCACCCGCGTGCCCTCCGCCCGAGCCACCGAGTTCTTTTGCGAAGTGTAGTGCTAGGTTTGAGGCTATGGGTTCACCCCCGAACTTCTTGAGGAATGACTGTGATATGCGGATAGTTATCCGTGTTGCGTTAGGTCTTTTCGCTACGGCGATGGCTACGTCGGCACCGGCATCGATGAGGGCTTTAAGCACGGCCGACTCATGTGCGCCGATGCATGTCACTGCAAGTATTGCTTCCTTGTTCAGCCTGTATAATCCAGTCCTTGAGAGGCCCTTCAACCTGGCTATTACTTCCGAGCGGCTTACCTCCCGTAGTGTGAGGATATTGAGAGCTTGCCTGTAATCGCCTCCGTTCTCGGTTAGCCACGCCATTACGGCGAAGGTTTCCGGGCTGGCTAACCTAAGTATCCTGGTGTCGTAGAGCACGCCAGCTATGAGGAACGTGAGGATTCTGGGATCAGGTCTTACTTTAAGGTACATCATTAACTCAGCTACCAGCTCGCTGGTTGACGCGGCTGATGGTCTATGAATGCTCACGTCTGCCCCCTCAACCAGGTCATTTACCTCGTGATGGTCTATCACGACGTAGGGCTTGCTCAGCAATGAGGACAACTTATTCAGCTGCTGCGGTGTTGAGGTATCAACGATTACGGTTGCGTCACACTTACTTGGGTTATTATTAATTACCTCGGCCTTCGGTGCTAGGGCCTCTAGGAGTTTCTTCGATGCCTGTTCTAGACCCTCAGACGTTAGTACGAGTATGTTTTTCTTAATGGTTAGGCTCTGAAGTATTTCCTTAACCCCCATGGCTGAGGCTAGGGCGTCTGGGTCGGCATTCCTGTGCATCGCTATGCATACAGTACCCTCTCCTAGACCCTCAACCCACTTCCTCAGCCTCTCTGCGTCTGCTGGCTCTACGCTTAAGTTCATCCCTTACCACCTTGAGCGCCTTGTCTATGGCCTCATCTATTAGCGCCTCGAGTTGAGGGGTTAGCGGTGCTGTCCCCTCTACCTCCACATTTACTAAGACGTTCACGGCCTCTCCTTCACGTTGAATTGATATGTGGGCTAGGTAGTCATCGCGTCTTGGTATGAGTTGTTTTAGTGATGAAAGAAGTTCTTCTGATGCCCTTAACGCTATTTCCTCTAACTCATCTGTGCTTAATGAGCTCGCGTTTATACCTATCTTCTCGATGGGGACCTTGCGCTTAACCAGCTTTGGGAGCCCCCGTGGGTCTGCCTAAGCTGAATTTCTCGAGCTTCTTCTTTAGCTCTTCTAGCTGCTTTTTCAGGGTTTCCTCCATTTTCGAGAAACTGTTGAGTCTGATTTCTAGCTCCTCTTTCTTCTCCTCTAGCTCCTTGATTACTTCGTCCTTAGGAACCTTGATTAGGACGAAGCCTGTGTTCTTGTATACTGATGTGTCCTCGCTAACGGACTTCAGAATGTTTAGGGTCCTGTCGATCTCGCTGATTTCTGAGGTTATGACGGATTTCTGCGCAATTATTGAAGCGAGCTGGGATTCCACTTGCTGGTACTTTATCACTGCCTGCTCTAGCTCGGGAGGTATTCTTTGCGCCACTTAATCCTCACCCTCTCACCATAGATGGGGAGGACTTTAAATATTGCTGGTGGTTAAGCTAGGTTCCTCCTCCTTAGTTCGTCTATGAGGTTCAGCACGGTGCTGGATAAGCGCAGAACGCTGTTGAGAGCTGCCCTGAATGCTGAGTGGTTGGGTGCGCGTATCTCGATCTTCACGCCCCCCTTATCTAAGCTTATACTGGCTCTAACTCCACGCATCTCACTTTCCATTTCCGGCTTAAGTGACTTGACTAGTGTTTCACTTAGGTCTTCGGGGATGTCGTCCAGTAGTATGCTTAGTGATATGTGTTTGACCTCATCGCTGGTCATACCTTATCACCTTAGTCACTACGAAGCGGGGACCACAGGGCCTACCTGTGGAGGTGCATACGAAGTTCACCGCCACGCCGTCCTCTCTTCTCCCGAGGATTACCTCTACGGCTGGCTCAGTCTCTGCCTCGTATTGAGCTATTTCCGGCCGTAAGGCCCTTATGAGTTCCTCGGCTGTCTCGGCGAGTAGCTCGTCCTTCTCGGTTCCTTTGAGGTTCATGATGATCTTATTTATTCCTAGGGGCTTCTGTGAGTCCGGCATTTCCCTCATTAACTTAACCGATGTTATCTTCAGTAGCGAGACCCTCTTGAGCCCGTCTGGCTCGGGCGTGTGGAAAGTAAGTGCTGAGGGGTTTGCCTTTTTCTCGAGGACTATCAGTACACCGTATGCTCCCGTTCTGCGGGCTATTGAGGAGAGGTCTAGTAGCGTGGCTTTACCTCGGTTAAACTTTATTGCGTGGGGTATCGTGGTGACTAAGTCCTTGATAAAAGACCGTGTTCTCCTAGAGGGTTCGCGGGATGTGGTTATCAATAATTTATTTTCGTGTCTTCCTACACTCATCGTCCGTTAACACGCTACCATTGCCTTGTTTGACGCCCTATTACGGTCTTACTGATCTCCGTTGTGGGTTGGTACGCGCCCCCCGCAAACACCGTTCCGCACTTAGGGCACTTCCACAGACCAACGGCTATTCTCTTCATAACGGTCTTTGTTCCACAGTGGGGGCATTCATAGGGGGCGTACCTGCGTTCCATGACCCTCTTCCATCGTTTCCTTAGTGTTGAGCCGTACCTAGCCCCGAACCGCCCCGCGATACCTACTACCTTAGTTCTCTTGCCCATTCTGCCGCACCTGCCTCATTCGTTTATTGAGTTGAATTTAAGTTTTCCTCGTCACTCGTTTTCCTTTCCTTACTGCTTTCCTCTTCGCCCACCCCTTCTTCGGCTCCTACCTTTTCCCCTGCTTCTTCCTCTACTTTCTCCCTTTTTGCCTCCTTTGCTTCCTCTTCCTTTTCTTCTTGCTTTGTTTCTGTTGGTTGTCCTTCCTTTTCTTCTTGAGCGGTCGGGGCGGCTTCTTTTTTTGCTGGTTCTTCTTCCACTTCCTCCTTCTCCTCTAGCTTCTTGACTGGTTCCTCAGCCTCCCTCTCCTCGGTTACTTCCTCTTCTTTACTCTCCTCTTTCTCTTTGGCGGCTTCGATGGTTTCGGACGTTTCCTCTACTTCCTCACCCTCCGTCACTTCTTCGACAGCACTTTCCTTCGCCTCAAGTGCTTCCTCCTTCTCTTCCTTCACTTCCTCTACCTTCTTTTCCTCCTTGATTTCAGCTTGCTTTACCGCGGCCTCGACCGCTTGTTCAATGATCTTGATTAGTTCTCGTCCTTTCTTTATCGCTATGTCCGTGGCTCTTAGGACTTCGTCCTTAGTTATTGAGGAGGGACCGCTCTTCTGGATCCCTGCTATCCTCCCGTCTTCCGATATCGCGAATATTATCTTAGTATCCAGCACACTTTCCTCTTCCAGGTCTGGGTCCACGATGAGTGCTTTCCCTAGCTTCCCTACGGTTACTGTGACCACCTTCTTTAGCAATGGGAGTTGCGCTACGTGCGTGGTTTTGTCGACGACTATTTGTTCGTCTTCCTCGCTTATCACTGCCTTAGGTATCTTCGCGGTTAGTAGGGCGGCTAGTGTCGCTATTGATGACGCGTCCACAAGGTTCCCGTCGTGGTCTAGGACGTAGATGTCTATCCACACCACCCACACTTTCTTACCTGGGATTAGGACTAGCTTACTTAGGTCTATAGCGCCTAGTTCCCTTATTGACCTGTCTATAACCCTCGCTAGCTCGATGGCATTCTCGTCAGGCGGCCCCGGCTCGAATACCGGTGATGCCATGGGTACGAACTCTGCTGAAACTATTATTACGCCTTGGTCTGGAGCGTCGGGGTACGGTGTCCCTACCTCTAGCTTCACACCTACTAGTACCTGCGTGTTCCCTAGCTTCACTAGGGCTGAGCCGTCTGCTTTGGGTAGGTAGTTAGGTATGATCTCCACCTGCCTTATGTCGTGGAGTCCACGCCCGTCTAGCCTGGTTCCTCTCTTGACTAGCGACGCTATCGTTTCTGCCTTGAGTTTGGGGATTATGTAGTCTGGTGATGATGGGGTTACGGACATTGCGTTACACCTCCACCTCCACTTCTAAGTATTTCTTCTTGAGGGTCTCCTTCTGCATTCTATAGATCTGCTCTATGCCTTTGAGGGCTAAGTCCAGGGCTTCCTCAAACTCCTCCCTGGTTAGGACACCATTCAGCTGGAGTAGCGTTATTTCACCTAGGGCGGGCGCTGCCGCTACTGGCATATCGGCTTCGCCGAAGTTATCCTCTACCTGGTCGATGTCGAGGACTAGGACGCCGTCAACCTTGCCCACAGCTACTGCCGCCACCAAGTCCTTCATGGGTATTCCGGCGTCGGCTAGAGCTAGTGATGCCGCTGTTAATGAGGTGGTCCTCGTGCCGCCGTCGGCGCTTATTACCTCTATGAACACGTCTATGGCTGCCCTAGGGAACATCTCGGTGAGCACTACAGGTTCGAGTGCCTCCCTTATCACCTTCGATAATTCTATCTCCCTCCTCGTGGGTGCTGGTGATTTCCTGTCATCAGTTGAGAACGGTGCCATGTGGTACCTGCACCTGAGTACTGCGCGGTACGGTATCGCTATGTGCTTCGGCTGCGCTTCCCTAGGTCCGTACACCGCCGCTATTACTCTTGTCTTGCCGAATTCCACGTAGGCTGAGCCGTTGGCGTTCTTCAGCACGCCTACCTGCATTTTTATCGGGCGTAGTTCATCAGGCCTGCGCCCGTCGTGCCGCAAGCCGTTTTCGAGGATTAGCTTTGGTTTCTCTCCTTTAGCTCCTCCCACCTATTAATCCCCTCCTAACTTTTTCCTTCGCAATGAACTCCTTTATACGATCCGTTAGCCCGGGTATGTGGGCCTCCCTCTCTATCTTCCTTATGGCCAAAACAAGTATGTCCTTAAGGTCCCGGTTGGGGCAGTCGATGACTATCCTTCCGTTGCGTCCGACAACGAGCTTGCACCCCGTTTCGTTCTCAAGGGTTGATTGCATGGAGCCTTTCTTCCCTATGACTCTAGGTACTTTCGCTGGGTTTATCTCGACTATGGCTCCCTTCGTTACCTTCCCTAGCCCCTTGCCCTTAGTGCTGAGTAGCGGGTCCCTTGTGCGGTCGAATACCTCTATCTTGGCGACGATTACGTCCCCGACGTCTAGGTAGTCCGTGAGTTCCTCTCGAGCGGGGTTTATTGGTCTCCCAAGGAAGTCGGAAGCATAAAGTATTCCTGGGAAGGGTGCCCTTATGTCTACTTCCCAGCTTGTTAGGCCTACGGACCTGATTACGCCAACCACGATGTCCTCTGGTTGTGGGTAGTAGTAGCCTTCTAGGGGTATTATCTTTAGTGTGTTGTTTGATTCGTCGTACTGCACCAACCCGACGACGGCTGAGTAGTATTTCCTCCCTACCTTGTAGATGGTGGAGGGGGACAGTATCTTGAAGTCACCTTCAGCGATAAGGTCTCCTGGCGCGACTAATTCCCTCTGACCTACCTTTACGGTGCCTGGCAACTCACATCACCTTGACCTTAACTTCAGCCATGCCGCGGGTGGTGCGGCTTATGGAGTCCATTACCTCTCCCTGCATTCCTGCGGGTATCTCTATCTCGATTAGGAGTGAGCCATCGTTTAACCACCTCTCGTTCTTGACTTCCCCTAACCTCCTTAGTTCGGAGTACGCCCTCCCAGCGACGGTCGGTGGCACCCTCACAGTGATTAAAGCCCTGGCTATCTTTATGGGGAGGTGCCTTGCTATTGCCTTAACTATCTTGGCTGCTTGCTCCTCAACGCTCTTGTAGAGATCCACAGCTACCTTAGCTTCCTCCATAGCTTTCTCGATCCTCTGAGGCGGTATGGGTGTCTTGGTTCTCGGGTCTATTGCTGAGCGGGCTATGTAGTTAATGATTAACCTCCTCTTAGCCTCCAGTAGCTTCCTTCTCTGGGCGGTGGTTAACTGTAGTTCGCCCTTCCTCAGTATGGTGTCCGCAACCTTCTTGATGTCTGTTGTGCCGAATACTTTCTTGACCTCCTCCGGCGATGCCCTATCTCCTTTCCTCGCATCCTTGTATATGTAGTCCCCAACCAGTACGTCATCTATCGGTATCTTCTCGCCTTCCCTGTACTTGAAGGCCTTGTCTGGATCCACCAGTATCTCGAACTTATGCCCTCCCTTCTCGTACCTGGCTATCACGTATTCGTGGGTCATTTATCAACACCGGCTGCCTTGACGTATTTAGTTATTTCCTCCATGGAGAGTTTCCTGAAGGTCTTGTCGTCCTCGGTGATTATCCCTAGTTCTACGAGGTCTGGTGATAGCGGTGAGCCCGTGGAGGCTCTCAGCGCGCTTAGCGCTAGCTTCACGGCTTCCTCCCTGTCCATGTCGTCCCTGTAGTGCTTCTCTAGGTATTCCGTGGCTGCCTGGTCTCCCGAGCCTAGGGCTAGGGCTTTATAGGAGAAGTAGTACCCGTTGATTTCGGTCTTAAATAATTGCGGTCCTTTCTTGTCGTACCCTGCGAAGACTAGGGATACGCCGAAGGGCCTTACTCCGGCGTGTTGCGTGTATATTTGCTTGATATCGCACACGTTCCTTACGACGTACTCCACGTCGGCGGGTTCGTCGTAGATGAACCTGTAGTTCATCGCTACTTTCCTAGCGTAGTCGATGAGTATCCTGCCGTCAGCGGCTAGTCCTGCGAAGGAAGAGCCTATGTGCGTGTCTATTATGTAGATCTTAACTATGTCCTTCATGTCTATGAGTGGGGCTATGCGCCTCTTCTCGGCCGCGATTAGTGCGGCGTCCTTTATCTTGACCGCTACGGTGGTCCATCCCTTCTTGATGTTTTCGGCGGCGTACTCAACTTGGTAAAGCTTGCCGTCCGGTGAGAACACAGTTATTGCTCTATCGTAACCCATTGCAGGTGGTCCAAACGTCAATCCTCTTACCCTCCTAGCACTGTTAATGAAGAAATATAAACTTAAATGGGGCCGGCTTAAAACCCTCCTTGGCGTGGTGCTTGAGTGTGGCTGAATTCATTTCAAGGATTCGGGATTCGGGCGTGGCTGTGTTGGGTGCGGGTGGTGCTGGGGATATTATCTCTGCTTACGTTATGTGTAGGGTTCTCGAGGACCTCTTTGGGGTTGAGTCCTGCGTTCCTGTGGCGCTGCTTTGGGAGCGATGGGTTAAGGACCCGTTCCCCGGGCCTGTGCCTAAGGACGCCATTAGGGGTGCTAGGGTAGGTAAGTGCGTATGGGTGTCTAAGGACACTTACGTTGAGAGGCCTGGGAACTACGTTTTCCGCCCTAACGCCTCCGTCGTTGCGGAGGTTTTCGGTGGTGAGATCCCTGCCTTCACCCTGGAGGGTGGTGTCTTAGGCGTTGTTGAGTGCTTGGAGGAGGTCAGGGAGGCCGGGTACTCGCACTTGATGGCGCTGGATGTTGGCGGTGATGTCCTAGCTAGGGGGTGGGAGCCCTCCCTCTGGTCCCCATTAGCTGACGCGGTTAGCGTCGCTGCTGTCTCCCACTTCAGCGACTCCTCGGTGGCGGTCCTGGCTCCGGGGGCTGACGGGGAGCTCCCGGCTGACTACGTCCTCAGGAGAATTGAGGACGTCATGAAGCGGGGAGGGTACTTAGGCGCGGTCGGGCTCTGGCGCGACCACCTAAGAATATACGAGGAAATCCTGCCAAAAGCAACCACCGAGGCAGGTAAGGCAGCATACCACGCGTTAAGAGGGGAGGTAGGTGAGGTGGCCATAAGGGAAGGAAGCCGAACCGTCAGAATAGGCCCCCACACACCCATAACCTACGTACTCAAAACAGACACCGTAATGGAGGTCACCGTACTACCCCAAGCAATAAAACACACTAAAACGCTGAACGAGATGCTTAACGCCGCACACAAAGCAGGCATAGTAACGGAACTCGACCTAGAACTAACAATCGCGAAACTATACGGCACAGGACCCCAAGCAAAACCAGACTGGCTAAAAGCCAAGCAAGAAGCACGTAAAACAGTAATTCACACAATAGAGCAAGACACCAAAACTTAAAAACCAAACAACCCCACAAAGAACGGGGGGCCAAAGCAGCGGGGTGGGGTAGCCAGGCAGCCCGCGGGGCTCATAAGAGGTCCCGGGGCGGCCCGGCACCACCCACGCATCCTTTAACTTCGTTCTCCTGACTCTCAAGTTGCTTAAGTTTTGAGATTATTTAGTCAGAGCGCACAATATTAATTGTAAACCGAACATAGTCATTAGTAAAGACACTCACTTTATCACTCACTTTATTAAGCTACCTATAGACATGGGAGCGTTAGGAAGTATGGAGAGGGTCGTTAGACTTCGGAGCCTCGATAAAGAACTGATTAGTGATATCCTTGAGTCCATTCAGAAAAATAATGCTCCAACTTTGTTTTATGATGATAATCATAAACTCAGCCCTCACCTTATGGCTAGGTATCTATGGAAGAGCATTGGCCTAATCTTATGTGACGGGAATCTCTCTGCACTGATTGGCGGATATAAAACAATAACTTTCAGGGGTGTCACGAAGGAAACCTCTATAGCGGTGATAATGACCTTCCTTCCCTTACGCGCCTACTTAAGAGTGAGAATCTATCCTCAAAGCAGAGGGAAGAAAAGATACTTTAGCATCAGCGTCCTAAGCAAAGGTATTTTTCATAAACAACGTGATAGCCTGCTTCAATTACTTCACGTACTGGTGTCCCGGCAATTCGACCTACATGGTCTTGACAGTACCTACATCTCTGCCTTACTTGCGGGTCTAATTGATGGAGACGGATACGTGGGTAAGGAGGGAAAGTACCTTGCAGTATCTGTGGCTAAAGGAGGGAGCGTAAAGGGGAGGACGATTTACTCTATCCTTACACACACCGAACAAAGAGGATATATCGTACTTGGAACATATCGTGGGAAACCAAATTATGAAGTCTCCTTCAGGTTCCTGAAAATGGATTTCGCTAGAAACTGTTTAGAATTAGTATTTCATCCTATCAGAAGGGCGCGGCTACAGAGATACTTGCTTAACTGGGCTAAGAACTATGAATGCGGATTTACGGTGGGAGAACTTCAGCGTTTGATAACAACTGCAAGCTCAGCGTATATTCAGCGAAGAAAGGAGCCCCGGAGGAGTAAGGTATTGATATTATACCTGCAACGTGAAGCCTTTGATAGGGTAAGAACCCTCTGGCTTGGCGAGCACAGCGAATTGAAGCCCAAACCTATAGTGAGCCATAAGAGGGTGATGGTTAAAATCACAGAAAAGTGCAGGGATTCATTAAGGGAAGCAATAGACATTCTCACACGCTCTCGTAATTTAGAGAAAGTTGCTGTGATTGACAAAATCATAAGGTTTATTTATAATTAGTTTCCGAATTAATAGAATTCACAGAAAGTATATAAGCTGACTATACGAGTTACAAGATGGCCGGGCCGCCCGCCTCGGAGACACGCCCCCATAAGGGGGTCGAGCCCGAGGTCGGTGGTTCAAAACGGGCTGGTCGCTGGCCCCCTCCATTTCTCTTTTGCTAATCATGGAACATTTTATATCGCTGGAAAGAACGTGGATAGCAATGATGTTTACGAATCAAAGTAGATTTGCAACGGCTAGCGAAGTTAGAATACATGCACATGTATGCGGAGATGGTCATCTTTATACTGAGAAAGGTGAACGAGGAACAAGATATGTGATTGAGTACACGAATAAAAATCGAATCCTTATCGAGGAATTCGTTAGCGATGCAAAGCATGCGTACAACGCTTCTCCGACTGTTATTTGGCGGAAAAACAAGTATTCGTACATTGCACGGTTTAAATCAAGATATGCTTTCCACAGATTAACAAGCCTAGGCGCCGGGTCTTCAAAGAACTGGAGAATTAATATCAAAACTCTAAGCGATAATGAGCTTCTAGTAACTAACTGGTTGAGAGCGTTTTTCGACGATGAGGCTTATGTTGATACAAGTACAAAAAGAATTGTTGTTACCTCAGTCAATTTAAGGGGATTAAAAGATGTTTCTACGTTACTCGAATTTATCGGGATAAAACCTTGCATTTATGAAATAATACACGGAAAAGCTTACAGATTAGTAATATCAAAGAAACAGAACCTTTTGAAGTATGCCGAGAAGGTGGGATTTAAAGTAAGAGCAAAATCTATGAAGTTATCTTCAATTCTCTAATTGCCATCTCAGCCATCATCGGCCAGGAAAAAAATATTTAAAAGGTTGAAAGTACCACATATGATGGCCAGCGACCAGCCCGTGAGAGTCCACCCCCCGCTACCAGTGTGTGGGTGCCCCCCACCACTTCTTAATTTTATGATGGTGAGAGCATATGTTTTATACTTTGATTAGGTTAGGGAATAAGTATCTAGCAATGCGGATTTAGCAATCAGTCAGTTAGGTGAACCAAAACCTTTACTTCGTTCTTAGCTAGGAGCAGGTTGCATGTAGTTTGCGGGTCCTTTATTTCTGTTTTGCGTGTTTTGTTGGGTGGGTTGGTGGTATTGGGCCTGGTATGTATTCTACTGTTGGGCGTGTTGGTTTTTCTTGCGGGTATAGTTCCATGAGTTCATATATTTCGAGTGGTAGTTGTGTTTTGATGTTTAGCCCAAGTTCCTGTAGGTCTTCAGGTGTTATTGGCCAGTCGTGGGTGTATGTGCCCATGACTAGTTTTTCGATTACCTTCTCTATTTGTTGCGGGGGTAGTTTTCCTTCCAGTAGCTTCGTTACTAGTTTCTTCGTTTGGTTGAGTGCTTTTTCTGCTATGTCAGCCATGATGAGTGTTTGATCGCTGACCTTGTCGATGCCTTTCTCCTTGACTACCCTTATTATCGATGGTGCCGGGTATTGTCCTGTTTGTGTTGTTAGTTGCGGGTCTACTGGGCCTAGTACCGCGTCTGGATCCATCCATATTTCATCTGCTGCTAGGGCTATTAGCGTGCCTCCACTCATGGCGTAGTGAGGTACTATGACTATCTTCTTCGCTGGGTGCCGCTTCAGCGCCATAGCTATTTGTGATGCTGCCAGCATTAGGCCGCCTGGCGTATGCAATATCATCGCTATTGGCTGGTCGGGCGGTGTTGACCTTATTGCCCTAAGTACCTGCTCGGAATCCTCTATATCTATGAACTTGTATATGGGTATACCGAAGAGGCTTATCCTCTCCTGCCTGTGGATCATGGTTATTACTTTCGCACCAAGCTTCACCTCAATCCTCCTTATCAGCGCTGCCCTCGCGTTCTTAAGGGACTGGTACTTCAGTTGAGGTGATATGAACGTT
>JALVVU010000113.1 GCA_027023255.1 Desulfurococcales archaeon | reverse complement strand
CTTAATTGATGGGTGGTTAGCGATGAGGGCTAGGGCGAGCCCGGACCCGCACCCAACATCGATGAAGACCGGTGCGCGACCATCCCCCACGCCCCTTAAGACCCTCTTGACGAGGGCGTCGACCTCGTGGCAGAGGGTCTTAAGGGCTTCAGGCTTCCTTGAAACCCCTTTAACGGCTTCCTTAATGACTTCCTCGATGCTTAACTCCTTCCCGTCCTCGAATCCCCACACAGCTATGTTGGCTGCCCTGAAGAGAACTGCTTGGGTTAAGCACCAGTCAGGCACGCCAGTAGCTTCCGCGACGTCACCTAAGCCGTGGGCGCGGGCCTCATTAATTCCCTCGTCCCTTATCCTAGCTAATAATTTAGTGAGGAGGGCGTCACCGCTCATGACGCGTCACCAACCCTTGAGCCCCTTAACCCACCTCATGTAGGCCTTAACCGACACAGCCACGAGGATTGCTGTGGGTGCGAAGATCATCGCGAGTGAGGCGGGTATGAGGAGCTGCAGGGGGACCGCGTGTGCTTCGTAGATGTTGTAGTGTATCGTGTCGTATATCGCCACGGAAACCACGAGGAACACTGATGCGAGCATCACCTGCAGCGAGTGAGTCAGTACCGTGATCTCCCGCTCCGTGAGCCACGGCTTATAGAAGGACTCAGGCTTCCTAACACTCAGGAACATGAAGAGAGCGGTTAAGCCACCCACGAATGCCGGCGCTAGGTAAAGCGTGGGTAGCTGGGATGCGGGCATGAAGCCGTTGGGCTCCCCTGAGGCCCCGAAGTGGACCGCTACCTCCCCACCCTTAATGCTCGGGAGGAGCGTGGCTGAGTAGGCAAGTATCAGCACCCCAAGAATCACTAGTGTGGCGGCAAGCGGGTTAATGCCGTACCCCCTCACGGGAACAGGCTTGCCGGGTGCGGAGGGGACGGCCTCCAATATGAGTTCCGCCTCAGCCACCCTCTCCCCATAAAGTATTAGGGCGGCGGTGAGGGCCGTTAGCTCAACGCCGAAGAGCAGTACCGTGGTCCCGGCGTCACCAAGCAGCAAGTACTGGGGGATTAGCGACGCACCCAGTATGCAGAGGCACGCGCCAGCCACCCTATTCAGCTTAACCCAAGCCCGCTTCGAAACGTAAGCGTAGCCAATCCTAAAGCCGATGATAGGGTTAGCCGGGATCCTCCCCGCCAGCAACACCAGTAACGCGCCCGAAACCAGAACAACTGACGCGACGAAGTACACGACAGCGTCGGCGGCACCCATGCCTTAACGTCCCCCTACCCTATTAAGGGGAGTTAAGGTAAATTAATGTGGGTTCCTTAAGGGTTCAAGGGTCAGCACACCTTATAAGGTCATTAAACCCCTTAACGTGGGGGGTTACGGGGCATTGAAGGTCAGGTTCTACGGTTTCCTCAGGGACTACGTGGGCGGCAAGGAATTCGAGGTTAACCTCAAGGACGGTAGCGTCAAGGCATCCGAACTCCCTGAGGTCCTCGCCTCATCAATACCGGGGTTCGCCAAAGTCCTCGACTTGACTAGGAAGGGTGAGATCGACGTTATCTACCTACTTAACGGGAAGCCCTTAAGGGAGGGCGACATCGTTAACGACGCTGACGTCGTGGACGTGCTCCCGCCGGCGTCGGGTGGTTGAGTTGGGCGTTAAGGTAGGGGTCATTAAGGATGACGTGGAGCTGGACTCCACCCTCAAGGCACTAGCTAGGCAGGCGGCGGGGAAGGGCTGCGGAGCGCTGGTAATGTTCATGGGGTTCGTTAAGGGGGTCGTGGACGGCTCCGCCGTGAAGGAGCTTGTTTACGAGGCGCACGAGTCCTACGCGTTGGAGAAGCTCAGGGAGATAGGTGAGTGGGCGATCAAGGAATTCGGCGTTGAGGACGTGGTGATCCTCCATAGGGTCGGCGCCTTAAGGCCGGGCGACCCAACAATATACGTCATAGTCACCGCCGTAACCAGGGGTAAGGCGTTCGAGGCCGCCGCACAGGTCCTTGAGAGGGTTAAGCACGAGGCACCCATATACAAGCTCGAGGTGAGGGAGGACGGCGAGTACTGGGTCCTGGGGGACGGGAGGAGATTGAGGAGAGGTAATGTCAAGGGAGGAGGCGCTGAGGCTTAACCGCAGGAGATTAAGGAAGGCCTTACCCGCCCTAGCATTACTAGTTGTTGCGGTAACGGCGATCACGTTGGTCCTGAATCAGGCCAGCGATTTAACCGTGACTGAATACTCGGTTGGCGAGGGAAACATAGTTATTAGGATCGTCCAGCTCTCG
>JALVVU010000112.1 GCA_027023255.1 Desulfurococcales archaeon | reverse complement strand
TCGACCTGGATAAGGTCACCTCAGGTGCTAGGGCCTCAGCCCTCGCTAGGGGGGTTAGGGTTGCGGGGATATACGTGCTGCACTGCTCCTTCGTCTCCCGCGGCGCTGAGGCTAAGGCGGTGAAGGGGCGTAAGGTTGCTAAGACACTCTGGCACTTCGCCACAGCAATCATCAGGGGGACCGACTACTACGAGCCCTACCCACCCTCACTAACCACGCCCACCATAGACAAGTTCATGGCGGACGCCGTGAGGAGGCTAAGCGAGGGATACTCGGGGAGGATGTGGGAGGTGTTCGGCTCGCACGCTGAGGTCCTGAAGCTCATCCTCCGCGGGAGTGGGTAGTCTTCCCGGGATCACGAGAGAGCCTGCACCCCTTAAATTAATTTTAAAAGGTAAGGAGGTGATTACTCAGCAACTTCCCTTAACATAGACTCGCAGACCCCATGAACTACCGTAGCTTGCTCGATTCACGTGTCTAAAGTAATGGAATGCTTATAACTTCATAGAGAAAAAATCTTATGAGGGAACCAACATGCTTTCAAAGAGGAATACTCTAGCATTAGTAATAGCGTCAGCAGTGATTATCGCTACGCTATCACTAGTCATCTACGCTGCAAGCAGTGATGACCTGCAGGTAATAATAAATAGCTGGTTGAGTGGTAAGCCTAAGGCTATGGATAAGCTGTTGATTGAGGTGCCTGGGGGTCCTGGGGTGGCTTACTGCTACGTTAGCGTGCGTAGGTTGGCAACCACCCTAGAGCCTACGAAGGACGGGTACTCGCAGCTCCTTTACTTCGGGGAAGCACCTCCGGGAGGCTTAGTCGTCGTTAGGCACATGTTCAACGCGGTGCCCGTGGAGTACGGGGTGGACTCCTCCGGAAACACCTACATCAAGTCCTACGAACCCAAGGAATACGTGGTGTCAGTCACGTGCGTAGGCACGGACGGCAGGGTCCTGCCCAAATACTCCTACACCAAGTACGTCAACGTCATACCCACAAAACTAGTCAACGTGAAGCTCGTGAAGTGGGAACCAAAAGCAAATGCCGTAACCCCCGGTACCAGCACTGGGGGAGCGTCGGCCACGTCCGCATGCAAAATAGTGATAACGGAGGAGGGGAGGGATGCTGAGGGACCCTACAAGAAAGGATACTGCTACACATGGGTGGCGTTCACATACCTAAACAGCGTGCCCGGGATTAAAGTAGCCATCAAGTTCCCTGACAACCCTGAGGCAGCGGTATTCCTGACGGCATTCTCTAAGCACGATGACATACTCGGGGAAGGTGAGTGGAAAGCTTCAGGCAAGAGCCTAGCATCGTTTGTGTTCTCAACACCGTCCTCAGGCCTGAAGTTCGTGTCGGACGGTGACAGAGTACTGGTGGAATTAAAGGTCGAGTACCTCTACGAGTACCACGAGGTCGACGGGCCTGACGGAGGCTACATATACGATGACCAGCTACTGTATCCCTACCAAGTCTATAATTACCGCTTAATACCTGCTGGAAAGTACTCTGAGCCACAGAACCATCCATCATATGCCAACTTGCAAGACACCGATCTCAACATACGTCTAGGACCCGATAGTACTGAAATAACTGATGAGGTAACCGGCGTTACTACATCCCTCACAATATCGCTGGAGGGAGTATCGTTCACGGTCACGGTTAATGTTTATAAGGCTGTGGAGCATAACCAATTCCACTCAGTACCAGAGCTTGTGATTAAGGATTATAGTGGCGAGTATTACTGGTGGTGGTACAAGAACAACGACCAACTAACGTTCACCGTACTCCTCAGCAGACAGTAATCCTTAAAACCAACCTTTTTCCTCAGCCTCCCTATAAGCTCTTAGCTCGTTGGATCAAACCATATGGGTGTCCGACCCGATTCCTTAACATTGCTTTTAAGGCGAGCTACGTGAGGGATCATCCCCTGGGAGGTAATTGAAGCGGTATTTACTGAATCAGGTTCGTAACCCCCACGGACGTAGCTAAGGGTCGGTAACGTTGCGGGGGCCAACACAGACATGCTCAACCAGTACGCACCCAAGCCTTGAAGGGCGGGTCCCTCCGTAGGGCTGGTCGCTCCTTAGCGGTTCTCGAGCCCCTTAACAGCCACTATGATTGCTGGGTACGTCCTCAGAACGCTTGAACCTAGTCTCCTCACGTAACGCGTCCTCAAGCCGAAGGACCTCAGCATCCTCAGCACCTCGTTAAGGCCCCAAGGATTCTCCGGCCCCTTACTCATGGCTACCCTAACCCTCCTCCCAACCCTCATGAGGGTGG
>JALVVU010000111.1 GCA_027023255.1 Desulfurococcales archaeon | reverse complement strand
ACTGTTTACATGAATGGATACTTCTAAGGAAACATGAAAAACATTTTAAGCCACGTTTTAACTTCATATGTTAGGTGATCTAGACGGGGGAAAAATTCAAGGAACCCATAGAGGATTACCTTGCCACAATATATAAGTTAGAGACACTTTATGGGGAGGCACGAACATCTCAGATAGCAAGAGAATTAGGGGTACGGGACGGCACGGTATCTAAAGTACTGCGTCACCTTCAGAAACATGGCTACGTGACAGTCCACCGGTACAGGGGGGTGAAGCTCACACCTAAGGGCAGAGAGATAGCTATGAAAGTCATAAGGAATCACAGAATACTTGAGATATTCCTCTACGATTTCCTAGGCTTTGACGCGTATAAGGCGCACGAACTTGCTCACAAGATGGAGCACCTACCTCAGGAGGTAATAGACGCGATATACGAGAAGATGGGACGTCCCGAAACATGTATATATGGGTACTCCATAGACCCACGCTACCCCCCGCCCGTCCTCACCTTGGATAAGTCAGAGCCAGGTAAGTGCTACATGATTGTCTGTGTTGTGGAGGAGCTCGCCAAGATTATTGAGAAGCTGAAGGAGGCAGGATGCTTCATATGTTGCAGGGTTAAAGTAGAAAGTAAGGGTAGCCGCGGGCTAGTTCTTCGGGTCGAGGGGGGCAGGAAACTAATTTTAAGTTTAGAGGACGCTAGAACCATTGGTGCTGAGGAGGTAAGTTGCGATGATTTCGAGAAGGGTACCGCTAGCAAGTGCGCCTCCAGGATGCAGGTGCAGGGTAGTTAACATAGCTGGTGGGTTAGGCATTACTCAAAGATTGTACGAGATGGGGCTAACACCGGGCAGTGTCGTTGAGGTTGAATCCAGTGGGGGTGGGCCGGTAGTTGTCAAGGTAAGGGGCGTATCAATAGTTATAGGCAGGGGTATGGCGTCTAAAATCATCGTTGAGATCCTGGATTAGGAGGAATCACTCCTTTAGTGTTCACTACTTATTGCGCGTAGACCCTTCTCCGTGAGCCTATACATTGTTCTCCCCTTAACCACTCTACGCTCTACGTATCCCTCCCTCATCATCCTATTGACTCTCCGCCACACGACAGACTTATTGAGCCCTACCTTCCTAGCGATGTCGGATAGGGAGAGTTCTCCTCCGGCCAGTGCTGATAGTATTGCTAGGTCCCTATCGTCTAGTCCTGACGTGACTTCGGGCTCCGTGATTGCTGGGCGTCTACGGAGCGACTTAATTAGCATAAAGGCTACTGCAGCGGCGGCAGCTACAGCGAGCCCTATGAAAGGTAGGTACTGGCTTAATTGCTGTTGAGGAGATGTACTATTAGATGATCTCGATGATGTAGATGAGTGAGTCTCAAAGGACTGCGTGGTTATCTGTGTTGATGATAATTCACTACCGGTAATTACGCTTGAATGTGCCGTGCTGGATGTTGTTATTGTTGTGGTCTGTGCTGGCGGTATCACCGCGTATTCTATCGAATACGTTCCCGGTTTGCTGAAGAGTAATACTATGCTCCCGTTCATGAAGTTTATGTCGGGATTCCCAGTAACGTATGTTAAGGCAGTGCCTCGCGGAAGAAACACTGAGGCTGGACCTTGCGGATGAATCGTTGCGTTAACAATCACCTCCTCACTGACGTTACCAACCTGGGCTAAGTACTCAGCTATGAGCATGCCGACCTGCCCATACGTGTATATCGTCGCTACGCCATTACTGACGTTAAAGTATAATGGGGTCCCATTCTCAGTGTACACCGTCAGCGTACCCTCCACGAAGCCCGGTTCGAGGCTCAACTTCACGTAATTTTGGCCCGTAGCATTGACAATGACCGTTACGTCCGCCATTCCCCTGTAGTCAAGCCTGTAGATGTAACGGGCGTTAAACGATGCTGCTACGGTAAATCCTTGGATAGTCGTGAATGCAAGTACTATTATTGCCAGTAACGCACATAATAGGCGCGTGAACCTCAGCATCTTCACCTAACACCCTCTCAAGTGTTTCCTTTTCATATTGTGGAAGTTCCCGTTATTAGGCTTTGACTCAGTAATAGATTGGGGTTAGTAAATGATGTTCAGGGAAGTTGACTTCGGTGAATTTAGGCTTACAGAGTATGAATACTTTAGGATGAAAGAACCTGCGTACGCGTTACTCGCCATGCCTGATACTGGGTTGGTGGGTGTTATTGGGGCTAGCCACATGATAAAGGTCCTTAACCTGAAGGAGGTAGGGGGTATAGACTCGTATGTTTACCTACCTCCAATAGCGGTTATCAGTAAGAAAGAAATTAGGCTACCGATAAGGATCTTCGCGTCGGA
>JALVVU010000110.1 GCA_027023255.1 Desulfurococcales archaeon | reverse complement strand
GAGCTGAGCAAGAAGGTTAAGGAAATAGTTGATGAGCATGCTCGTCACGGCTACAGGATGATAGGTGTTGCGAGAACTGTAGGCGGTGAGAAGGGTAAGTGGGTTTACGTGGGTCTAATACCGCTCTTCGACCCGCCCAGAGAGGACTCGAAGGACACGATAAGGTACCTTAAGGAGATGGGCGTTAGGGTCAAGATGATAACTGGCGACCACATCGCGATCGCCAGGGAAGTCGCTAGGATGCTAGGCATCGGGACGAGGATATACACTTACGACGAGTTAAGGAGCGTATCCCACTCAAGGGCCGAGAAGATGATTGAGGAGGCCGACGGGTTCGCGCAGGTCTTCCCAGAGCATAAGTACATGATCGTGGACGTCCTGCAGAAACACGGCCACAGCGTAGCGATGACCGGTGACGGCGTTAACGACGCTCCAGCACTGAGGAAAGCTGACGTAGGCATAGCCGTTGCTGGCGCGACCGACGCCGCTAGGGCTGCTGCCTCGATAGCTTTACTCGCCCCGGGCATCTCGGTGATTAAGGACGCGATAGTGACGGCGAGGAAGATCTTCAGGAGGATGTACAGCTACGTCGTGTACAGGATCACGGAGACTCTCAGGGTGCTGTTCTTCATCACGCTATCAATACTGGCGTTCAACTTCTACCCAGTAACACCAGTACTGATTATCCTGCTAGCGTTACTGAATGACTTACCGATACTCACCATCGCGTACGACAACGTGAAAATAGGGAGGAAGCCACAGAAGTGGGACATACCGAGGATACTAGCGGTGTCATCCGCCCTAGGCTTCGTGGGTGTGCTTGAGTCATTCCTGCTCCTCTGGATAGCCATCAAGATATTCGGGATGAACCCAGCGATGCAGCTGGCGATGATTCAGACGCTAATATTCCTGAAGCTGGCTGTGGCTGGGCACTTAACGATCTTCGTGACGAGGACTCGCGGCCCGTTCTGGTCCATAATGCCCGGAAAGTGGCTACTAATAACAGCAATAGTAACCAAGCTAGCGGCAACAATAGTGGCAGTTTTCGGATTCGGAATAGCTGCAGCGATACCTGCGTGGATGGCGGGCTTCGTATGGGCCTACTGTATAATATGGTTCTTCATTGAAGACTGGACAAAGCTAGCAGTATACAGGATCTTCAGAGGGCACGTACCAATATTCAGGAGGCACTTCTAAAACAGTAGGTACTTTTAAAATCAAAACTTTTGAAGTTCCATGGTCAGCGACTCGAAACTATGCATTACTTCTTTAAATTCTCCTTTTCTTCCTCAGCCTTTTCTGTTCTCTCGGCATGCCTAAGTACTAGCACGTAGCTTACTACTGCAGCGAGTGTATAAGGAATCGTGAGGAACAGGTAAGTTTCGCCTCGAAGTATTGTCGCGGCTGGAAGCGCGTGTGCGTGGACACTATATATCTGCACGGCACCAGCTGTTGAGGTAAAGCTATAACTTCTTGTTAACCTAGCTAATTCATAAGTAATAATGCGTCTTATCCCACTCAATGTGCCTAGGGAGATGAGTAACGTTAGTGACGAAGCCATTAAGGCCTCAGTAGCTATTATGCGCGGCTCCCTCCGCTTCAGCGTTAGGTAAGTTACGGCAAGCCCTGCCGCAACGTTGAGCGTGGATGAAGTAATCACTATTATGGAGAGGAAAGACGCCATATCTAGAGCAGGGCTGTAGTAGGTTCTCCCAAAAGCCTCTATCGAGTACGTAACAATGCCTAGGAACCCCCTCACAGGCCCTGAAAGAAGGTATAGCGGAGCCATCATTGCGAAGAGTAAGGCAGTATTCACTACGACACCGTAAGCAGCGACACCAACAACAATAACCCCAAGCCCCTTCAAGCCTTCCTCGCCCCTCAAGGCCTCACCCTTTCCTGAATAATTACGTGCTTGCCTCGGAACAGGTACTCGACCCGGATGTAGGCGTACCTATACTTGCTTAGGTTCACTCTCACACTGCCTCCAGCATCAAGCACGTAGGTCTTGAAGCTAACGTTGGTGGCCCCCGGTCTGTTAGCGGTGTATGT
Organism: Desulfurococcales archaeon; assembly: GCA_027023255.1. GTDB lineage: Archaea > Thermoproteota > Thermoprotei_A > Sulfolobales > NBVN01 > WAOL01. The sequence continues at coordinate 294 of JALVVU010000110.1, read as the reverse complement.
TGTGACGTTAATCCTCATAGGGGCTGGGTTAGGATTCGTTATCACTACTGAACCATTAGTAATAACGATCACAGGCCTCCTCCATGCCGGGTAAATGTAGTAGGTGCCCCTCAAAACACCGAAAACTATCCTAGCCCTAACCCTGATTACTAGGGGGCCCGCCCCTTCCTCAAGCATTCGCTCGAGTAACGTCTTAGGGATACCCTTAACGAGTATTTGCGAGTTGCTCGCTACGATGGCCTCACACGCGTATCTTCCCTTCCCACCATACACTGAGGCCTCACAGGAATCAAT
>JALVVU010000109.1 GCA_027023255.1 Desulfurococcales archaeon | reverse complement strand
GGCCTGACGGGGCATCCCGGCACGTACGCTACGCGGTCGACTACGACACCTCTCCTCTCCAGTATTTCCTTGAGTTTCCCGTACCCGCCTATCGTGGAGTACGTGTCCCACCAGATCCCGCCCCCACAGGCGCATGACCCTAGGGCTAGGATCAGGCGGGGTCTGGGCATGGATTCAATCGCCCTTAACACTTTAGGCAGGGTTTCGCGAGTGACGGGACCAGTCATGAGGAAGACGTCAGCGTGTCTCGGGGAACCAACTAGCTTTATGCCGAACCTCTCGACGTCGAAGTAAGGTGTTAGCGCGTCCAGAACCTCTATGTCGCAACCATTGCAGGACCCTGTATTAAGGTGGAACACCCATATACTTCTCTTTAGCCTGGTGAGGGCCTTAGCCAGGAGTTTCGAGCCGTCCCCGCTCAAGGCCTAACACCCACCTTAGTCATTATTCCGCGGGCAACCACGAGCTTACGGCACTCAGGGCAGAGGTCGTAGTACTTGGCTTCTGCACCGCCCACGCTCTTGGTCGCTTCCCTTATCTCCACGGTAGGGCCTATGACGCGCCCGCAAATCCTGCACCTAACCACGTCGTGCTTAACGTCCCTAACCAAGTCTTCCGCAGTCAGTGACGCGAGCTCGAACTCCTTCGTAACAGTTATCGCTCCCCGCGGGCATACCTCAGCGCACATGCCGCAGAATATGCACCTACCCATGAAGTACGAAAGCACTAGGGTGCCGTCCTCCCGCTTCTTAAGCGTCAAGGCGTTGGGCGGGCATATCCTAGTGCATACGCCACAGCCCCAGCAGAGCTTAGGGTCGACCTCAATCTTACCCCTGAACCCCTCAGTAACTACGGGGGGTTCGAATGGGTACCTCCTAGTGACTACCTTAGCCTTAGCCGCTATGCTGAGTAGCTTCATAATCGACACGTACCGACACCTCCATCCCATAGCTTAATCGTCCGGGCCCTCCCGGTCCTCACGTCGATCACGAGGGCCCTGTCAGTGCACGAGAAACAAGGATCTATGCTGGCGATCGTTAATGGTGCGTCGGCTAAGGGATCGCCTCTGAGCATGGGCCTCAACGCAGGTATGTTCTGGTAGGTGGGGGCCCTAACCCTCCACCTGTAAGGCCTGCCCTCCCCAGTCATTAGGAAGTGGACGTCCTCACCACGCGGCGCCTCGATAGCAGCTACGGCGTACTTCCCGGGAGGTATTAGCTCGTCCACAGGTATTATTGCTGAGCACTTCTCATGCATTATAGGGCCTCCAGGTAGCTTATCCAGTAACTGCTTTATTATGCTGATGCTCTCGAAGACCTCCTCCACCCTAACAAGCACCCTAGCTAGGTTATCGCCCTCGGTGTAGAGCGGGACCTTGAAGGATGCCTCCTTATACGCTAAGTATGGGTAGTCCTTCCTGACATCACGGTAAAGGCCTGAAGCCCTCGCTACCGGCCCGACGACGCTTAAAGCCCTAGCCTCAGACCTGGTTAGCACGCCAGTGCCCTGCGCCCTCCTACGTATCTGGGGTACGGAGACGAGGAGGTTAGCTAGCTCCTTAAACTCCTTCTCAACCCTGTCTAGAGTCTTCATGATCTTCTCCATTTTGTCCTTGTCTATGTCTCTCCTAACGCCACCCACTAGGTTTAAGCCGTACGTCTTCCTGCTGCCCGTTATGAGTTCGGAGAGAATCATTACTGGTTCCCTGACCCTCCATGTGTGCATGAAGCCCGCGTCGTAACCTAGGACGTGTGCCGCGACACCGACCCAGAGCAGGTGACTGTGGATCCTCTCAAGCTCAAGCACGATCGTCCTAATGAACTCAGCCCTCTCCGGCGGCCTGATTCCGGCGGCTTTCTCCATAGCCATTATGGCGCAGGTTGAGTGCACGAACCCGCATATGCCGCAGATCCTCTCAGCTAGGAACGGTATCTTCTGATACGTGAACCTCGGGGACTCACCTAGCTTCTCAATGCCCCTGTGGACGTGGAAGCCTCTGTAGTAAACGTCGACTACGGTCTCCCCCTCAACGAGGAGTTCGAAGTACTCGGGTTCGTGAAGCACTGGGTGATACGGCCCTATAGGTATGCCCCTCTCAGGCGGGCGGAACTCGGATTCCGCCTTAACTGATGGTGGCCTGAAATCGTGGGGAACTTCCTTCCTGAGCGGGTGTATGTCTTCAGGCCAGTCCTCAGGAAGGACTAACCTGCGAACTAGCCTCCTACCTTTGAGCTCGATTCCCACCATGTCGCGTGCTTCAAGCTCGCACCAATCCGCTGCCGGAACCACGTCGACTGTGCTGGGCACCCAGGCGTCATCCTCCGGGGCGCTCACCTTCACTATCACATCGTAACCCTTCGAATCCATGCCGAATATGTGGTACAGCGCGAAGGAACGGTTGAGTGGGCGCTCATCAACGGCCGCGCAGGTCTTTAAGAACGCCCCCGAGCTGTAGAGGTACTTAGCGACATCCTTCAGCTCATGCCGCGGCACCTCAATGTAGACCTCAGACTCCCGAGAGAAAATCACGTGCCCGCCATACTCCTCAGTAAGCTTACGTACTACCTCACTCATTTCAGGACATTCCGGCAGGTACCTGCCCTGCTCACCCATAAGGAACACTCTCCACAATTATGAATAGTAAGGTTAACGTGAGAGCGGCGACCGTGGTTCCCTTAAGCATTACGGCAGCCCTAGTCCTGCCCAGCAGGACGGCCACAACGGCGAAGATAACCCAAGTCAGTAGTGTTAAGGCGAGCCCTAACCCGACCCTTAGTAAGGGGTTCGCAATGAGCCATGGGAGGAAGAGGTACGCTGGTAATGCCGCCATGACGTACCTTCGTGTTAGGAGGGATAACTCATTAGCGGCTAGGAGAGGTCCTGATAACTCTATCATTATTCCTGAAGCTATCTCGGGTTCAGCCTCAGCTATGTCGAAGGGTATTCGTGCGGTCATGACGTACGTCGTTAGCACCACGGGTGCTAACCCAATCAAGCTCTTTAAGTCAGTCACGCCCCTAGCCCCTATCAACAGTACGAGCAGTATGAGGAATGGCTCCGCACTAAGCACTACTGAGTATTCCCGGAAGCCACCTATGATTGAGAATAGGTTGTTCTGCGTCACGGACTTCACAAGTGTGGCGGCACTTAGCGCCGATATGAAGACAGCGACGAGGACGTACATCGTTAGCGACTGGAAGAATAGCAGGAAACTCACGGACACTAGCAGAGCTATCGAGAGGAACAGCTCCGTAAGCACTACAGCGGCCGTGAAGTACCCTCCCTCAGGTATTACTAACTCCTTCGCCAGCAGCTTAAGCACGTCGTACCACGTCTGAAGTATTGGTGGGCCGACCCTAGAGTGCAGTCTAGCCTTAATTTTCCGCTCTAGCGAATCATATATTGGGGCGAGCACCACCCCGGCAACCGTTAGGGCGGTTGCCAAGAGTATTTCAAGATACATGCACGATCACCAAAACCATTAAGCTAACCACGGTTAGGACGCCCGCAAGCAAGGAGGCGAGGGCGAATGACTTCTCAATGGAGCTCTGGAAGGACGTGATCCCTCCGGCCGTGCCCCGTAATGCGTTAACAACGTAGTACTCGAGACCTTCCCACCTACCGGGAAGGTTCACGACTTTCTCAAGGAGTGAGGAACCCTTGCCTCCCTTGGATCTATCCTCCTGTGCTAACTCTAGGAGGGCTTTCCTAAGAGACCTAGAGAGAGGGGCTGTCCTAGCTAGCATCCTGTTAACGAGTCTGGATAACCTGTAAAGTAAGTTGGCACGGACATGACTCACGGTGCCGCCCCTCCTAACCAAGGAGTATGTCTCCTTCCCCTCTTAAGTATATCATTTAATGCTGCTAAGATCACTAGCACGATCATTAGCGTTACGCCGAGCACTAAGTACAGCACGGGCATCGCTAACCTACTCACTATTATGGGGGCTAGCCCCAGCGGCAGTATCAAGCCTAGGGCCGCAGCAGCCATCACAGCCTCACTCATAACGTGCTCGATTCTCCCCGGTTTCTCGGTCTCCGGGTTCTCCACGGAACCTAAGTGAACGAGTAAGTACCTCACACCGTAACCCAACGCTAGGACCATGCCGGCAAGGATTACTGCCAGTGCGCCAATGTAGACCACGCCAAACATTATGTTGTCTGCTAGGGCAAGGAGCGTGATTAGCTTCGCGAGGAAGCCCATGGTGGGCGGGATGCCTATCAACGACATTACCGCCAGTAACGCCGCTAGGGTTTCGCTCGGCGCTATCCTGGACACGAATCCTAGCTTATTAATGTCCCTCGTGTGGAGGTGGAACTCTATGAAGCCGGAGTCCATGAAGAGGCCGGCCTTGTAGAGAGCGTGGGCAACCATGTACGCTATGACGGCGGCGAAGAACACGTCATTCCCTGAGAGCAGGAAGAGGCCTATGAGTATAGCCATCTCGCTGGTGTGGGATACGGTGCTGTACGCGAGTATCCTCTTTATGTCACTCTGCACTAGCGCCTGCAGACCACCGTAGATAGTTGTGATGGCGCCGAAGACGGCAAGCACGATCCAGTAGGTGCTGGACAGCACGTTAGCCATGTACGGGAGAGCCAGCAACGCATAAACACCCATCTTAACCATGACACCGCTGAGCAAGGCGGAACCCGGCGCCGGCGCTATGGAGTGCGCGTCAGCCAACCAGAAGTGGAGGGGAGCTATCGCTGCCTTAGCCATGAAGCCTAACGCAACCAGCGTCACTATGACCTGGTTGCTTAGGTCGAGGCCGAGGTTAAACATCGGTACGGTAACTGCCCTGCCTAGGCCGGCTAGGGCCAGCAGAGTCATTAAGCCGACATCAGCGGGGATCATGGAGATGGCTAAGTACCTCAGGCCAGCCCGCCAAGCCCTAGTCTCCCTGCCTATTAGGGCATCATACACTATTACGAAGAAACCTATGGCCTCCGCAAGCAACCAGAACAGCACGAACTCAAGTAGGTAGTTAGCCACGAACACACCTATTATGGAGAGAGCGAACGCGTCGATCAATAGCTGGAGGGAATTAGTGCCGTACTTCTTGACGTACGAGGACGTGTACAGTGAGACTATCAGCGATATGGCTGAAGCTATGAAGATCATGAGGTACGAAACAAGCTGGATAGGGGAGGGAGCTCCAAAAAGGTATGTAGATATGAGGGGCAGGGACGCCAACAGTAAGTACCCTGCCGAGCGTAGGGACGCTCCCGCAGTCTTATGTCTCCAACTTATGTACGATCCGGTTAGCACGGTGGCGGCTGAGACCGCTATTACTACGTACCTAAGCGTGTCATACGTTAACGGTGCATTCATGACGGTTCTCCTCATCGCTTAAGGAGCTACTTACGGCTCTCCTCAAGCGCCTCGAGCTTAGGTAAAACTATCTTCTTAAGGACCCTCACCCTAACCTCCTTACCTACCTCCTCAGGCGGCGCGACCACTATCGCCTCCGCAGGGCACATCGCCGCGCATGCCGGTCTTAAGCCTTCATGCATTAGCTTGCGACACAGGTCGCACTTGGTAGCGGTGTTAGAGACCCTGGAGAACTCAGGTATGCCGAAGGGGCAGGCGTAAAGGCATGCCATACAGCCGATGCACCGCGTTGTTTCGACGTAAACAGCGCCTGTCTCAGGATCCCTGCTCATGGCTCCTGTCGGGCACGCCTCAATGCAGGGTGCCTTACTGCAGTGGAAGCAGGATATTGGCCTCACCAAGCCGGGGTATAACTCGTACAGTTTTATGTAGGGCCTGTCGTCGTGAATGAAGCCACAGACAGCTTCGCAGGTGCCGCACCCCATGCACCTTTCGTAGTCTATTAGTCTTAACTCCTGAAGACCGGCCTTCCTTGAGGCCTTACCCTCTGACTGTACGGACATTCCTTGCTCACCTCCCTCACAAACGAGTTGAGCCCTTACTCAGGGCGAGGTGTAAAGCTTTGGCAGCCCTGAGACCGAGGAGTGAAGCATCCCCTATCTTGCTGGGACCCGTGACCACGTCGCCTGCGGCGAATACCTTCGGGTGACTCGTCCTAAAGTTCTCATCGACCACAATCCTTCCCTTCCTGTCAACCTCAATGCCTAGTTCACTGCATCCCTCGCCTATCGGTGGGGTTGAGTACTCACCTATCGCCTCAATAACCGCATCAGTCTCGACAACGAACTCGCTTCCAGGTATTGGCTCAGGTCTTGGCCTGCCGCTAGCGTCAGGCTCACCCAACTTCATCCTTATGGCCTCAACAGCCTTGACCTTACCGTTCTCGGTAATTATCCTCGTCGGGTTAGCTAGCTCCATCCACTTCACTCCCTTCCTAATCAACCTCTTTATCTCATACACTCCCGCAGGTGCCTGCTGGATACTCCTCCTGTACATCAGGTAAACAACCTCAGATCCCCTTTCAAGCGACACCTCCGCCGCATCCACGGCTGAGAGGCCACCGCCAACAACGATGACCCTCCTCGGTACGGGGGGTTCGGGCATTAAACCGTACTCATGGGCCCTAACCTTGAAGAGATACTCCAGCGCGGTCTCAACACCCTCAGCGTCCTCACCCGGGATCTTCATCTTCCTAGACTGCCAGGTTCCGGTGGCTATCAGTACAGCATCAAATTCGCTGACTAGATTGCTCAGCTGTACCTCATTCTTTGCGAAGTCGTCGCCCTCGTCATGTCTTTTACCGCACACGACCTTAGTGGATAGATGGAACTGGACGCCGAAGTTCTTCTTGAGATCCTCAACGCCCTCCAGCACGGTCGTGAGCCTGATCCTGTAGGATGGTATTGCGAAGGTCATTAAGCCTCCGGGTAGGGGTAACTTATCGAATACCTCCACATCATAACCCTTGCACACAAGGTATCCGGCCGCTGCAAGGCCTGCAGGGCCCGCGCCCACTATCGCTACTTTACCGCGGCCTTCGGAGCCCTTCTCCTTACAAAGAAATGCGAACTTCAATCTTCTACTCACCTTGTCTTTATTGGTACTCTGTTAAAAATTTTGTTGGTTGCTCGTAAAGAATGTTAAAATTCTTGATTGAATGTTTTTCCTTTAACATCATCAAGGAGGATACACCCCATTCATGGCGTATGTTCCTGAATCGAATGCCATCTTAACGACGCCGTTAAGGTAGTGTATAACGTACTCGAAGCCCACACCCAGCAACACTATCACTGCGGTAATGAACGCCACAATAATTAGCGGCACTATGAGGTTCCTGCTCCGCACAGCCTCCGAAGGTCCGGAGAGTAGTCCGCGTAGGAACCTTGCGTACCCTATCAACGATATGCCCGTTATGACTAGGATTAGCACGGCGCTCACGATGTATCCCCTATCAAGGCATGCCTTGAACAGCATGTACTTGCTGAAGAACCCCATGAAGGGAGGTAATCCGAAGAGGTTCAGGAGACCTACTACTAAACCCGCCGCGATGACAGGATTACGTCTTAACACCCCCGCATCGGTTAATGACCTGCCCTTAAGCCATATCGCTACGCCGACGCAGTAGAAGAGTAGGGCTTCGCCGAAGGAATTTGAGAGTAGGTGGTATAGTCCAGCCACTACTCCTTCCTTAGTGCCTAGCGTTAATCCCATGAAGACGAAGCCCATCTGGTTGACGGTGCTGTACGCTATGAACTTCTTAGCGTCGCGCTGAATGTTGAGGACTAACGCACCTATGAATGCGGAAACTATGCCGAGTATGTGGAGGAACACTAGGAAGTACGTCCTCAACTCCCCGCTTAGCAGGCTCTGTGGTGAGAAGACAGTGTACATGAACCTGACGAAGAGGTACACACCCAGAACCTCAGCAACCGCAACGAATATTGCTGAGACTGGTGTGGGTGCCTCAGGCACGACGTCGGGCAACCAGAAGTAGTTCGGGAAGATCGCTGACTTAAAGGTTATTGTCCACATCGTTAACGCTAACGCCACCGCGGAAGCAACGACAGCGTTGCCGAATAACCCCCCGCTCCACTGGTTAACGTACCCACCGTCACTCATGGCCTTCGCGGTTAGGTCCGCTAAGTTAAGCGTGCCGAATGCCCCGTAAAGGAAGACCACCGCGAGGAAGTAGAGACCAGTCGCTACTGAACCCACTATGGCGTACTCTATGGAGGCGCTGAGGGACTTACCCCTCCACCTGTAGAATGACACGAGCCCGTACGCGCTTATGGATAGCACCTCAAGCATGACGAAGATGTTGAAGAAGTCGCCCGTGTAGAGCACGCCAACGGAGCCCGCCTCTATGCCTAGGAGTAGCGCGTAGTACCACTCAACACCCTTAACCCTCATGAACCACGCGCTGTAGACTGTGGTGATGAAGACTATGAGGGACGCCACAAGCCCCAGTAACGCCCCCATCTTGTCAACCTCGTACGCGATGCCGAGAGGTGGTGGGAACCCGCCGAAGTAGTACTTCTGTATGCCTTCCCTAGTCACATCCATGAAGACCTTAGCGGAAATCACTAATGCTATGCCCGCAGCTACGATGCCGTACCCCTCGAAGAACCGCCTATCCTTGATGAAGAGCGTGAAGACAGGTAAGGCGAACGCGGCAGCGATCAGGTAAAGCGGGAGGATGCCTACAAACACGTTCACGTCCAAACCTCATCACCCCCAAATCCGTGACGCGTGTTTCTCGAAGTCACGTGAGACGTGCTCACGCACGGCTTCGGGCTCCGTAACCTTAACGTCGATCCAGTGTACGTAGAGTACCTTCCTCTCCTTATCGACCTCAACAGTCACGGTGCCGGGAGTGTTGGTTATTGACCCTGCTATGAGGGTTATCGAGAAGTCACTCTTAACGTCGAAGGGAACCTCAACTATGCCTGGGTTTATGGGCATGGAAGGGCTTAAAGCCCTCTTAATCACGTCTGCATGTGCCTTAGGCTCCGCCACAAACATGTACCAGAAGAAGTACTTGATCAGGCGCCCGACCTTAGCGATGTCAGAGGGCTTCAGATCCCTACCATACATTATCCTGGCGTAAAGCACCGTAAGTATTGCGGAAGCCACACAGCCAACCGTGATGTCATACAAGCTTACGGAGCCGGAGAATAGCAGGTAAAAGGCTAGGAAGAACAGGAAAGCTCCTACATACGTTAACGCCTTCATCACTCAACCACCCCTTCGTCCTCCTCTCCCTTATTGCCGTGCTCGATACGCTCAAGCTTGCGGACACTAGTCGTTCCATAGATCCTATGAACCTGCATCGTCACCTTAACCATGAAGAGCGTGACCGCGAGGCCTATCACTATGGCTGTGAGGACTAGGGCCTGAGGTAATGGATCTACCGTGACCTTAGCCAGCTGAGCGGGTCCTTGGGGGCTAGTGTAATTCACGACGACGGGCGGTGCCGGGACTCTCCCTGAAACTACCCTGTAACCCACGAATATGGCTAAGCTATTGAGGCTATCAGAGAATATCGTCAGCGCTATGATCTTCTTCACGAGCGTCGGTCTGGCGAAGATACCGTACAAAGCTATTACTAGGTTAATCACGAAGGAAACGAAGACCACTGTCAGTAGGTACGGAATGATTAACTCACTCAACACCCTCACCCCTCAAGGTCTCCTTAACCTCCTCCTCCCGGAGAGACGTCACTATTATCGCTAACGAGAGACCGGCACTCACAGCAAACGCCTCAAACAAGTTATAGAAAAGTAACGATCCTCCGGTAGGTGTTCCGCTGAAGTATGCTGGGAACGCTAGTGGTGAACCCATGCGTTCCTGGTTCTGGAAGATGTACGCATTAACGCCAACGGCAAGACCAATAATGAGTAGGGCGACAGCGGTTAGCGCTATGCCTATGAGGCCCGTGCTCCTCATCGCTAGGAGTATTTTCTTACGTATGCCGTGCTTCGCCAGGGTGTCAATGGAGTATGTGACGAGGGCTAGGACCGTAGCTACGGCTATTGTCGCGCCGCCCTGGAAGCCTCCGCCGGGGGTCAGCCATCCGTGCATGGTTATTGAGACGCCGGCCAGCACTATGAGTGGCATTAGTATGCGTGTGGTGGTCTTAACTATTAATGACATCCCTCCCTTACCTAGCCCTATCCTCACCTTACATCCGTGTGTTAGTGCGACGACTGAAATTATCGCTAGGAACATAACGGCTGTCTCGAAGTACGTGTCAAGCCCTCTGTAGTCCCACACGATAGCCGTGACCCCTTCGGGAGCTAAAGCGCTGTAAATGATCTTCGCGGGATTGTATGTTAGTAGGATATAGTTCAAGGCTAAGGTCCTCAACTCAGACCTCACGGGTACCGGCCCTATTCCGCCCAAAAACATCGCGTAACTAAGCAGGAGGGCAAGCGCGACGATCGAGGCCGCAACGACAAGATCTGTGACCTTCATGGCTACTCATCCACCTTATCAGTTTTCTTAATTAAGAGTAAAATTATGGCGGGGTATATACCGACACCCACGGGCAGGTAGACCAACACGATGTCGGGGGCCATTAGGAGGAAGTAGATCAGTGCGTACATGGTGCTCTGAACAGCCGAGAACACCACCGCCTGAATTAAGTTCTTCTCAACCACAGCTAAGTACGTGAACACTATGGACGTTACCGCAGCCACAGCCATCAAGAGTGCGGCAATAAGGTCAATCATTCACCCCTCACCTCTTCCCTCCTCCTTAACGCGTTATGTACGCATGGCTCAAGAGGTGCTGCCTTAGCCTTCAGCGTGGCTCTAGCTAATGCGTGAGCGCCTGCCTGCCCTAAAATCATTATCATTAATCCTGTAGTGAAGGAAACGCCGGCAACGAAGAACCTGTAATTCCCTAACTCGGGCGACCCTAGAGCTATTAGGCCGGCACCGAAAGCCGGTACCACAGCACCACCTATGGCCCCAACGGTGGCGGCATGGAGCCTAACAAAGAAATTCGGGAACCTGTTAATCCCTATGGCTGCCGCTATGTCACAGAAAGCACCTATCGCCACGAGTATGAGGCCGGCCACCGAGCACACGGTCTCCCATAACATTTCAATCACCCATCTCCTTAGACTCCAGGTACTTTGCTACGTAGATGTCTAGGGCGTAGATCCAGAGCGCCAGTACTAACGCGGTCGTCACCATTATGGGTGCTCTAAACAGCACGGAAAGAATCGTAAGGAACGCCGCCAGGTCAAAGCCCAAGGCGTCCACAGCCAAAACCCTATCCGACACCGTAGGGCCCTTTAACACCCTAACAGCGTACAGGACTATTGCGACGATGTACAGGGGGATCAGGCAGGAGAGCGCTAGGCTCACAAAACCCTCCACTCAAAGGACACCATGAAGTGTAGAGTAAGGAATAACTAAAAATATTTTTCACTAACACGCCAATTTCTCTTCAACCCGGTACCAGTGCTAACAGCAACGCACTTAAGCTAGCTAGTAAAAGACTTATGTCGGTCGATAGGTTGGCGCCAGAAAGGAAGTCACCTATCGAGGTCGAGAGGCTGAGGCTACTCGTACTGCATTACTTAGAGAAGCAGCCAATGCACGGATATGGGCTAATGAAGAGCATAGGCGAGTTATTCGGCGTCAACTCACCGAGCCCAGGGTCGCTCTACCCTCTACTCAAGGTCATGCGGGAGGAAGGCCTAATTAAGGTAATCGAGGAATCCCGTGGGAAGGGTAGGAAGGCCGTACGTGTCTACAGCCTCACGGAAAGAGGCAAGGAATACCTTAAGAAGCACATGGACGAATTAAGGGATGTCTTGCTTAAAGCATCGGCCGTCCGTCAATTCACTGAGTTAGGCGGTATGGAACTCATGAAGTGCTTAGGAACAATCATGAAGTCCCTCAGCACGTTAAGTGACGAGCAGAAAGAAATACTGGGTAAAGCACTAGCAGAATGCTCGGAAATACTCAGGAAAGCGATGAAGGAAAGCGGACTCAAATGCGAATAAGGAGCGTGGTGCCCACGCCTACGGCATACGTCGGCACCAGCGGGTGGATGTATGACTGGAATCCCGATGGCTTCGACTGGTACGCTAAGCACTCTAACCTAAACGCGGTTGAACTCAACGCGAGCTTCTACAGATTCCCATTCCCTAATCAGGTTAAGTCATGGGCAAATAAGACAGAGCGCCTCACCAAGGGCAGAATGAGGTGGGCGGTGAAGGTAACTAGGCTAGTGACTCATGTCCACCTACTCAATGAGCGGGCATTAAAGCCCTGGAGAGCCTTCCTAAGAACTATGAAGCCCTTAGACAAGTACGTGGATTTCTACCTCCTCCAACTACCGCCTAGGGCAAGACCCACGAAACCCTTCATCACCAGACTCACGTCCTTCCTCAAGGAAGCAGTCAAGGACGTTGGGGAATGGCGCATAGCCATAGAGTTCAGGGATGAGTCATGGTTTAGTGACGAGTGGGTAGATTTCTGCGCTTCGCTTGGAGTAACATACGTTAGTGTTGATTCACCGCAGGCAACATACGTACGGTCATCCGGGCCGGCGGCTTACGTACGCATGCATGGTCGGGAATTCTGGTACGCCCACTACTATACCGACGAGGAACTAGATGAGGTGGCCTCAGTTTTAAGTGAGCTGAGTATTGAGAAGGCCTACGTGTTCTTCAACAATGATCACGACATGCTTGAGAACGCCCGAAGATTCATGCTTAAACTGACAGGGTACGGGTTTAAGCTAGGGTAGCTTAGGCTAGGAAGTTGTTAAAATTAACGCCATTATGGCTAGGCTATCGAGGTAGTGGCAGGAAGCCTTATTTAAGGCTCCCGCCTAGCTAACTTGCTATGTTCTCTTTGCATTAATTAGCTGCATCAATGACGTCATTACCTTAGTTACCTTAGAAGATTATGAAAATCAACACTAGTGTGAATTAGGCCTTCACTACCGGCAACAAGCTTTAATTCCAGCACGCCGTAAGTCATTGATGACTCCACGCGAGGGTCTCAAGAAAGTACGTGCATGGGTAGAGATCGTCAGGCCAGGGAACTCCGTAGTTATCGGTGTGGGCGCCCTAACAGGGTACTTCGTGTCCGGCGGGCATGACTTGCTGGAGGCGTTGCTCCTTGCGTTATCGGCAGCGTTGATAGGTGCTGCGGGGAACGTGATAAACGATTACTTTGATGTCGGGCCGGACACCGTGAGTAAGCCATGGCGCCCGATACCTTCAGGCAGGATTTCATTGGTTGAGGCGAGGAATGCTTGGGCTTCGCTAACGCTCGCAGGGTTGGTTATGGCGTTATTCGCTTCTTTGAAGTGCTTCCTCGTAGCGCTGGTTGCTGCCCTACTCCTCTATGTTTACTCGTGGAGGTTGAAGAGGTTAGGGCTCCCGGGTAATGTGGTGATAGCGTTCCTTTCACTCCTCGTCATTATTTACGGCGGTATTGTCGCACCTAATCCTGCGTACTCGTTAATGCCGGGCGTGTACGCTTTCCTGGTAATTCTCGGGAGGGAGCTCTATAAGGGTGTTGAGGATGTGAGCGGTGACTCCAAGTACAGTATACGGACCATTGCATCGAGCTTGGGGGTCGGCGCGGCAGTACTTTGGGGGACGGTAGTGCTTTACATGCTCGTCGCGATAAGCCCGTTGCCAGCGATCATTGGGTACTGCTCGAACACGGTCGCATACTCCGCGTTCGCTTCCCTCGGCGTTGACGTGCCCGTGTTCATTGCTTCGGTTATGATGCTGTCTAACCCTGTACGTAATGCGTGGAGAGCAACTCGAATCCTGAAGTTACCGCTCCTGGCAGGCCTACTGGCCTTCATCGCGGGGTGCTTGCCGTGAGTAGATGGGATGAGGTCGTGCGGGAAGTGAAGAGGAAGTCTATCCACATAATACCGGGGGTCATGGCGATTCCCGTAGTCGTTTGGGGCGGGAAGCTAGTCTCAGTCCCCATAGCGGCGTTCTTCTTCACCCTATACTTACTCCATGAAGTAAGCTTAAGGGTAAACACGAGGTTCAAGGTCCCCATAGCGTACCATACCTACGTAATGATGGCTCGTGATGAGGAGATTAAGGGGAAGCACTTCCGAGGAGCCACGTACTTCTGGGGAATAACGTTACTCCTAGTCGCGCTACTCCCACCCATACATGCCGCCGCGTCAGTCATGGTTTCAGCCTTCGGGGATGCCGCGGCAGCGATAGTTGGTAAGGCGGTGGGCGGACCTAAGCTCCCTCTGGCCCCTCGAAAAACCCTCGCTGGGGCCACAGCCATGTTTCTGGCTGGGACAGCATCATGCCTAGCGGTAGGCTTACCGGTACTAATTGCCTTACTCACCGCGACAACGTCAACCATAGCGGAATGGCTTTGTAGGAGATCCGTTGATGATGAACTAGCGGTACCTGCGGTAGCGGCCGTAACAATCACTATTGCCGTGAACACACTCAAGTAGGGCGAGAGAATTTTACTGGTGCGAAAAGCGCTATGTGGAAAAACACTTTAAGTTAGGGGTTCAACCTCCCTTCTCCTTAATGAGCCTCTTTAACTCCTCAATGCGTTCCTCAACGCTTCTCAGCTCGTCCTGCAGATCCTTTAAGCTAGCCTCAAGCTCCTTCTTGTACTCTTCCAGCATCGCTAGCTCTTCCTCAGGGCTCTGAGGTGCTGGAGGTCCGTAGGGGTATGGGTAGGGTGCTGGCGGCGCTGACCACCATGGTGGCGGATAGTAGGGTGGCGGGTATGGCGGGCCGTACCGGTAGCCTCTCTGCGTTACGTCCTCCCTGCTTTGGGTTTCCTTCTCTACGTTCTCGGACTCCGGAGGTCTCTCAGCCCACCAAGGCCCTGGTGGGCCGTAGGGTGGGCCATACTGCCATGCCCTCCATCTCCACCAGCGTCTCCATCCCCATCCGTAACCGTAGCCGTAACTCATGATTATCACCTCCTGATTTCTGTTTGTTTTGTACTGTGTTCAGTAAGGTGGGACTCCCCAGTACGTTACCCACCACGCTGGCGGGTAGTACGTGTAGGTTACCGGGTTAGCGGTGTGGTAGCTCCATAGCCATCTCCATCCCCAGCCCCATCCAGGCCATCCCCAGTATCTCCAGTACCACAACCTAGCGCCCCACGGGTACCCGAAGAGCCACCAGCACGCGCCTCTGCCGAATACCCATCCAGGCCTTAGCCATGGCGGTAGGTAGCTGAAGGGGCCGTTCCCGGGCCAGGGTCCTCTCCATCCTCCTCTCCATCCCCATCCGGGCATGTTCCCACCATTTTGTGTTATAGCACAGAAATTAATAAGGATTACGTGCAATAACACGAAAGTATCCTTGATGCGGCTTAAAGATGTTGGGTGATTTAATGTATCATTAGGAGTAGAACGGTTGCGAGGCTGGACGTGCCTATGATGTCGGCGAGGCTGGTGAGTATGGGTGCTAGGACGTTATCTGGGTCTATACCGGCCTTGAAGGACGCTATTGCTGCGTAGTACGTCAGCACCGATATTATTGCGGTGAGCATCAACCCAGCAAGTAGCACCGTAGTGAATACCTTGAATCCCCACACGGGTGTCGCGCCTCTCCAAAGCGCAATTGCGTAACCGAAGACACCTAGCGCCCCGAAGATCATTACCGCGTGAATCGCGTTGACTATGAATTGCGAGATAACCCACCTATTCCTTGGGATGACTTCAGCATGTATCTTACCCAAGTGTAGGGAGGTTGAGAGTCTCGCCGAAAACCTGCATGCTATGGCTCCCCCGTCCTCTAGGAACGCGGGGATTACTGCGAGGATCCCCAACCCCTGAATTATTGTTTCGATATTCACCAGCAGGATTACGCCTGCAGCCATGCTGAACGACGTCGATAACATTATGACGGGCAGGTTCTGCTTTATGATCCTCCATGCCCTAACGTACATTCCTTTACGCTTATACTTAGCGGCGACGGACGCTGTCATGATTACTGCGAGGCTAAGGAGCGTAGCGATCATTACTACCCTAAGGTGCGGAGGTAGTTTAGTGGCTATCCCGTAACTAGCTATTATTGTCGGGACCGTTATCATGTCCCCAAAGAGAGTCGCTATCGGCGCGACAAGGTTATCTGGATCCAGACCTCTCTTAAAGGCTGTGAAGGCAAGCCACGTTGTCGCGGGAATCATGAATGCGGCGGAGAAAACAGCCGACGCCATGGCGGTGAATATCGTTGCAGTCGGTTCGATGCCTGCCTCAGCGCTAACGACCCAGGCAACAGTAGCGGTCATCGCCCCAACCCAGAAGTTAATGCTTATTAATATCGTTACTAATGCCGTTAACTCCTCTCTAATCATCTTCTTGGCGAGACCTAAGTGAAGCAACGTACCTAACCTAGACCCATAGCTAGAATACACGTCCCCCCTAGCGTCACTTGCCGCAGGAAGCAACGCGATAAGGATAGGTGCTGACTGAATTATCGGGGAGAAAACCTGCAGGAAGAAACCGGATATGTAGTCGCCAAGATTACAGAGAATAAGCGAGAATGCACCCTCCTTAAAGTCCTTCCTAACCTCTTCAGAGATATCAACGCGCCACTCCCTAATCCTCCGCAGCCTCCTTAGCCTCAGTGCCCCTCGCCGCAATCCCCTCGACCGTAAATATTGGGAGGGTAACCTTTAATACTACACCAAATAATGAGCTCCCCCTCAGCCCTTATTGCTTGAAGGTAGCGTTGCGGATGCTAGCAACGGTATTAATAGCAATGACGCCATAGCTAACATAAAGCACGAGGCTGGAAGCGTGCCTACAGAGATAACGCAACCCGACATCACGTCATAGAGGTGCCCAGCAATTAAGGAGCCCAGAACCTTACCGGCATTGCCAGTAGCGTTTATTACCCCGACAGCAACGCCTCTCTTCCCGTAGTAGGTCACGGCGACCTTCCTGCTGACGGACATTACCGCGGAGCCACCTACGGATGCTAACGCCCTACCAGTAATTACCAGAGGGAGTGACGGTAACGCCATCATGAATGCCCCCACTAACCCAACTAATATCGACAACCTTAGGGAGACCCTGTCACCCACCTTGTCTGAGACCCAGCTAAGAGCGTAGGTTCCGAGGAGGGCGACGAGGCTTGAGACAGCAACGGCGTCCGCAACCACGTACTTAGGGATACCTAGGAACTCCTTAATGTACACGTACGTTAAGTCACCGCCAACTACCGAGCCAATGATGCTGGAGCCTGCAACCACTATCGCCAGCGGAACTATAGCGACCAATCCAAGCATGGGAGAAGGCTGTACCTCCGTAGCTCCGTGCGCCCCGGACTCCTTAGCCCCGCCCCCCACCTCAGTGCCCCTAACAAGGATCGAGAGCGAGACAGTCAACGCGGATGTGGCAAGGAACAGAAGCGATGATGCCGCAAGCGACGCAGTCAGCGGTGCGTTGGAAAGCATCGAGTATAGCGCGTTGCCTGCGATGGCGCCGAATGTGCCGGCAGCAAAGTAAACTGCGAAAGCACGCCCGCGAACGTCCTTAGGGGTCAACCTACCGAGCATGTACTGCATTGACACCCACGCCAACCCATTGAGGGCTCCCTGCATTAACCTGACAACGACGAACCAGGCTATGTTACTTGAGAGCCCGTACAGCTGGACGGCGAGCGCGTTCAGCGCAAAGCACACCGCGGCTAGAAGCGACACCTTAAACCCGTACTTATCTGCTACACTGCCTGCGGCAATGGCTGAGAGGGCCCTAGCGAAGAAGAATGCGGAGGTCAGCATCCCGACCCCTAACGCCGTCGCCTCAAGCACGCTTCTAGCGTAGAACGATATTGCCGGTATACTAACCCTGAAAGCGGCGGTACCCGCGAAGCTTACGGCGAGTATCACTAAGATGCTAGCGAGTTGAGGGCGCTCCACACCGCATCACGTCCTCAACGCTTCCTTGGCTACTCACTTACCGACGATATACGGGGGTATAGTGACTGACGGAACGACGACTAAGCCCGCACCGACATCCTCAAAGCTGAAGTCCCTAATCACCTCAGTACCTCTCCCCTCCCTAATCAGTAATGAGAGCGGATCCACGTACGCAAGGAAGGGTTGGGGCTCCTCAAGCACCTCGGTCTTACTAGCACCTTTCTTCCCGCCCTTACTCGGTTGCGTGGTTAGGCGCCAGTACCTCTTGGAGTCCTTCACAACCATATCCTTACGTAGCTCGACGAACTCCTTACCGCTTAACTCACCCTTCCAGAGCCTCTCAAGCAGTTCTAGGTTCTTGACGTAGTAGTCAAGTATGCTGTAGTCCGCTATCCTCATGTGTAGCTTGAGCAACGCGTTGTTCAGCTTGACCACGGTCTTAACGACGCGCGTAGCTAGGTTCAGGACGGACTTAGAAGGCTCCCCGAAGACTATGAGGGGAGACACGTAGGCTGACGCCATCACGGCGGACTCAACAACGTCCTCGGGAATGCTGCCGAGCATGCCGCTCAAGCACTTCACAAGCTCGGAAAGCTCCTTGCTTGGGTAGTGAAGTGGTTTAACCTGCCTCGTCGGCGAGAGACCCCTTCCCCTTAGTTCCTTAAGCATGAGGGGTGATATGCCAAGAACCCTGTACTTGAACCTGCGGTTAAGCCACCGAAGGAAGTTGGGGGCGAGGTCATCGTGTGGATCCAGTAACACGACGCCGCGAAGGTTCTTCACGAGCGCTGCGTATCTTGAGAACGAAACCGACAGCAGTGACCACCCTAGATTAGGTGTGTTTAAGCTAAAAACATGTGTTTCGTTTTTAACTACCCTACTCCTTAATCACGATCTTCTTTACCATACTGCAGCGCTTGACTAGCTGGAGCTTCGGTATGTGCTTAGGTATGACAACCTCATCAACGAGCTTTATCGCTCTAACTTTCTTCTCAATGACCTCCCAGGTTACGTCATCTGCGAACACGAGTTTACTCATGTTCGTGAATACTACCGGCTTGTCCAAGGCTTCGAGATCATCCTTGCTAACCTCGAGTTCACTTACACCCGATATCACTTCGAAGTCCTTGATTTCCTTCGATGCCTCCTTAGCGGCTTTTATTGGTGCGGTCGCTATGACTAACCCTGTCTTACCGACGTCCTTACCCACCTCTATTAACGCTATGACATTCTTCATTGCTTCATTCATTAATGCCCCGATGTTAGTGCCTATCTCCTTCGCTATCTTGCTGAATTTCTCGTAGAGTTCGGGGTCAAGACCCCTTATCGTGTATATCCTAGTCCTATAGGGGCGATCCCTATCCTTCTCGTCTTTCTCTTCCCCTACCATTTTGCTGACCCAGTATTACAAGTATTATAAGCTTAAAAAGTATTACTCATATTGCAAGAACTACTTCCGAACACGCTTGTAGGCCAGTAACAGCACGAGTAAAATGACCGCAACGAGTAACGCTAACGTTACCACAGCTAGTAGCCTCGTTGCTTGATTTGACGCCATCACAGTAACCGTCTCAGTCATTGTAACGAACTTCGTGACTGTAGTGGTGTAGGGAGAGCACGTGAGGAACTCAGTCGTGGTAACGGTAACGGTAGTGGTGCTAACACTGTTGCTGACATTAACAGCGTTTACAGCCTGTACCGAGGCGTGAGGGATTGACAGTATCATCGCAAGTAACACAACAGCCAGAGACATCGTACCCAATATTCCTGCGGGGAGTCCGTGCCGGCTCATGGTGGTTTCGCTTAGTAACGCGTCAATAAACTATTTAACTGTTTAACTGTTAATTACAGGTTCAAGGCATGCATTACCCATTAATTAAGGACTTTACAGAATACAACACAGGTGTTCTAAATTGAGGATATCAAGAGCATCCGAGGCTGTCCGGGAGTACGTGATGTCCCGTCCCTTCCTTAGGGAGTGCCTTGAGAGGGGAGTCGTTAATTACAGCGCGCTAGCCCGGGCAATCGTGGACGAACTCAAGAGGTCAGGCATAGAGACGTCGGTCGGCGCGGTCAAGATGGCCTTAATTAGGATTAGGGAGGACCTCCTACGTGTTAAGGAATCACTTGATGAGAAGATAAAGGAGATAATAGCGTCGTCAGTCATCGAGTTGCAAACAGATCTCGTAGTCATTAACGCCTTCAGGAACGCCGTGATCCCGAAGCTCGCATCAATAATTAACGTTGTTGGGAGCGCTAGGTTCTTCCAGCTAACGCAGGGTACGGTGTCGCTCACAATAATAGTGGCTAAGGAGGTTCTGGATGACCTTGTGAAGCTAATAGGTGAGGACAACATAGTCGAGGTGCTTGAAGATCAGACAGCGATAGTCATGGTTAGCCCCGAGGAAATAACGCGTACACCAGGCGTGATAGCGTACATGACCTCAGCCCTAGCGAACAACGGTATTAACATAACGCAGATAATCTCATGCCATAGAGAAACGGTCATAGTGTGTGATAGGAGTGAAGCGTCTAGGGCATACACAGTGCTCGAGAACATTATATCATCTGCAAGGGAGTAACCTTAAGACTGCCTCAGTTTGTTGTAGTTGTATATGTAACTTATGATTTTTATTTAGTAACATATGTTACAAAACATATTTATATTTTACATACTGCTAGAGGAAGGTGCTAAATCATGAAGGTAGTGCTCGCATTTTCAGGTGGTTTAGACACCTCCGTAATCCTACGCTTACTTCAGGAGAGGATGGGTGCGGAGGTAATCACGGTAACTGTAGACGTTGGTCAGAAGGAGGACTTTAACTTCATTAAGGAGAAGGCATACGCCCTCGGGGCCCTCAAGCATTACTATGTAGACGCTAAGCAGGAGTTCGTCGAGAAGTACGTCGCGCCAGCAGTAAAGGCGAACGCCCTCTATGAGGGAGCGTATCCGCTCTCAACCGCCCTAGCTAGGCCATTGATAGTCGAGAAGGTTGTTGAGGTCGCACTTAAGGAAGGGACACGCTACATAGCGCACGGATGCACAGGAAAGGGAAACGACCAAGTAAGGTTTGACGTCGCTGTCAAGGCCCTATACCCGGAGGCCGAGATAATAGCCCCCGTCCGGGAGTGGGGCTTGACGCGTGACTGGGAACTGAAGTATGCTTCGGAGCACGGCATACCCGTTAGCCACGGCATATACAGCATCGACGAAAACCTGTGGGGTAGGAGCATAGAGGGTGGGGTTCTGGAAGATCCTTACGCTGAGCCGCCTGAGGAGGTGTTCGAGTGGACGACCGCGCCGGAGATAGCGCCGGATACCCCAGAGTACTTAAGCATTGAGTTTGAGGAGGGGATCCCCGTAGCCGTGAATGGCGTGAAGCTACCGTTGACGAGCATTATATCGTTGCTTAACGCTGTGGCAGGGAAGCACGGTGTTGGGAGGATAGATCACATGGAGGACAGGACCGTGGGGATAAAGAGCAGGGAGGTTTACGAAGCACCCGCAGCAATCACGCTGATTAAAGCGCATAAGGATCTTGAGAAGTTAGTGCTGACGAAGTGGGAACTCATGTTTAAGGAACTAGCCGATAACACTTGGTCATGGCTCGTCTATAATGGGCTGTGGTTCGAGCCCCTCCGAGAGGAGTTAACGGAGCTGATAAACCTGATGAATGAGGGTGTTGAGGGTGAGGTCAAGCTGAAGCTATTCAAGGGCACCGCTACGGTGGTCGGCAGGGCATCCCCCAACGCACTCTATGACCTGAAGCTATCATCGTACGAAAGCATAAGCTCCTTCGACCAGAGCCTCGGCAAGGGCTTCACACAGCTCTGGGGTCTCCAATCAACTGTTGCCGCGGCCCTAAGGAGGAAGGCTAAAGCGAAGGCGGTGGCGCTGACTTGTACAGGAGGGAACTCCTAGGCGAGGTAAGCGACCCGGGAGTGCAGGCGTACACGTCCTCGATGAAGGACGATGTCAGCATCGCTAAGGAAGTAGTGGAAGTTATGTTAGCACATGTGAGGGAGTTGGGCGAGAAGGGCTTAATGCGTAGCGACGCAGTAGTTAAGGTGACGCATGCTTTAACCGAGTTGCTTAAGGACCCATCACCGTTATTCGAAGTCGAGGCGGAGGACGTCCATGAAGCCCTAGAGAAGTATTTGGCAGATAAGGTGGGTTCGGATGCAGGCTGGGTTGGGCTGGGAAGGAGCAGGAACGACCACGTAGCCGCCGCACTGAGGCTACGCATGCTTAAGTCAGTCAACGAACTGATCAGAGCGATACGTGGGTTACGTAAGGCATTAATTCGTAAGGCGCTGGAGAACCTCGACACACTCATGCCTGCATTCACCCACCTACAACCAGCCCAAGTCACGACACTGGCTCACTACCTGGCGTGGGTTGAGGAGTCCCTCGCAACATATGAGGGCGTGTTAAGATTCATTGCTAATGAAGTGCTGAGTGAGTCACCACTAGGTAGCGGCGCGTGCGTGACTACTAACGCACCATTAGGCCGTGAAGCACTCGCAAGGAAGGCAGGGTTCACGCGGATAGTCACTAACTCCATAAGGGGCGCGGGAGGAAGGGACTTCCTAATGATCACGTCAGCGATACTCACGTGCCTCTCCGTAACCCTAAGCAGGTTCGCAGAGGACCTAGTGGTATTCACCATACCGCAATTCAATTACCTAGAAGTACCGCAGGACTTCCTAGCCACTAGCAGCTTAATGCCTCACAAGAAGAACCAAGTGGTTGCTGAGATCATCAGGTCGTGGGGAGGCGAGAGCATAGGGCACCTCACGTCACTGCTAGCCATAGTGAAGGGAGTGCCGTCAGGGTACTCGCTGGATCTTCAGGAAGCGAACAAGCATGCAATCAGGCTAGCGGACCGAACCCTAGAAACCGTGAAGGTACTACATAAGCTCGTAGAGGGGATAGAACCAGTTAAGGACAGGTTGCTCGAGGACGTTGAGAAGTACCCAATCCTAACAACCGATTACGCCGAACTCATCTCCTTGAGGAAAGGAATACCTTACCGCGAAGCCCACGCACTCGTGGCTAAGGCTGTCAAGGAGTCCCACAACATTGACGAGCTTTACGGGGTACTAGCGAAGCACCTAGGACACGTGCTAAGCCCCGAGGAAAGCATAATGAAGCCGCATCCTGGCTCGCCTAACCCGGAGAAGCTTGAGCAGCACCTTAGGGAGAGGTTGAGGGGGTTGTTGGAGCCCTAACAACGTACTGCTCGCAGAACTCGGTGAAAGCCCACCTCCCACCACCGCGCCTAATCACGTCAAGCACCGCGCTAACCTTCACCGCACGCATTGACGCGATCGCGTTAACACCCTCTGTGAAGAGTGGGGTTGGGTGCGCGCCTGCAGTGGGCCCAACGAGGATTAGGGTAGAGTCCGCCTTCCTTAAGGACAGTATGTAATCTAGGGTATCATTAACGAGCGTCGCGCCAGTAACCACTAGGGTGTCGACCTCCGGAG
This sequence comes from Desulfurococcales archaeon, assembly GCA_027023255.1. GTDB lineage: Archaea > Thermoproteota > Thermoprotei_A > Sulfolobales > NBVN01 > WAOL01. The sequence continues at coordinate 14,526 of JALVVU010000109.1, read as the reverse complement.
CTAACCTGGGAAGGGCTGAGTCGCTCAACGCGCCACGACACCTCATCGCAGCGCACCTCTCAACAACATGCACTTCCCGAGCACCATGCTCCTTCAGCGCTCTCACTAAGGGCCCCATATGCCCGACAACGAGGACCTTACCAGAAGCCACGCGCGGCACCGCAGAAACTATGTCGACCCCAACCTCAATGTGTAGCTCCCGGTCCTGCCCAGCACCCCATAGTAAGTAGGAGGACACGGCGTTGACAGCGGCAACACCAACACTCTTCTCCAGAGGGTTCAGGGAGGAGACAAGCGACAGCGCCTCAGCAACGCTACTGACGCGCTTCACCGGCACAATCCTCACGCCAGCCACGTCCTCAAGGGGCGTTAACGCCACCCCTAAGTACTCCTCCCCACCACACTCTACTAGGACGTAAGAATACATCACCCCAACACCATACTCAACAATTCTCAAGGGCGCGCCCACACGCTCAATTTGCTTAGACACCCACGTAGCTACCCTATCAATGAGCATTACACGTAACCCCAAGTAAGTGAGTGAGGCAACCTAGTAAATGCTATGCCCATGCTCTCAACTCAAGCTGGACATGCATGGATATTGCCGAGTAGCTCACCCGCTTTCCTGCCGCGCCACTCGAACTCCCCCTTAAGTATGCGGGACATAAACATGCATATCATGGCAACACCAACGTACGGCGCGGCAAGCGCGTACGCGACGGAATAACCGTTAAGCTTAGATCCGATGGCATGTGTCAGGACACACACCCCGTACGCCACGTAACCAGCCACTATGAGGAATGGATTCATGCTGACCAAGAATGCGGGCCCTAACGCAGGCGCTAGGTAGGGTAGGAGGAATAACGCAGCATACGCTAAGGAGCGTCCACGCTCACGCATTATCCTCCCCCAGAATATCCTGGCGAGAACATTCACCGAGTCACTTAACCTTGGGTGCCAGAGGGAAGCCGCCCTATCGAAGCCAGCAAGCACGGTGAAACCCACACCCCTACGCTTAGCAGCCACCGCGAATGCCTTATCCTCAACGATTTCATGCTTAACGGACTCATGAGTACCTAATGCCTCGTAAACATCCCTACGCACAGCCCAGCAACACCCGAAGAACCAAGCAATCCTTGACTTAGGGTCAAACACCTTATCAAAGCCTAGGAACGCGTGGGAGAGCGTGGTCAGGAGCACCTCAGCCGCGCGGCAAGCACGCGTACTGCACACGAATCGCGGGGCGTACGATGCCAGCCCCGTGACCCACGCCTCACCCACTAATACACGCAGGGCGTCCTCCTTAGTGAACCACGTGTCGGAGTCCAGGAATACTAGCACCTCGGACTCGCCCCTAACCCTTAAGTAGCCCTGCAGGCAAGCGTAGGGCTTAGGGAGCCAGCCCCGCGGGACTCTATTGACCCTCACCACACTCACTCTTAGGTCACGATCAATCAGTTCTGATGCTAGCGCATGCACGACCCCAGCAGATCCGTCTGTGCTTCCGTCATCAACGACGACTATGTTAAGGGGCTTGACATCCTGCGTCGCTATGGATTTAATGGTAGTCGCTATGGTGTCGGCACAGTTGCGGCAAGGTATGACGATGGAGAACCTAGGTGTGTGAGTAATGCTCAGATTAGGTTTCCTGAGTCTTGATAGGCTTTTCCTGACTCCATAAAGTCCGTAACTCCAGAAAGCCGTGATTAGAGCTAAGATAAAGATTATTAGGGACTCACCAAGGAGTGTGAGCACGCCTACCAGCATTATGTTAGCCGTGAAGTTAGGTTAGTTGGGATTTAAAATGATGTTAACTTACGCTATGCTTCAATGTACTCTAAGTTAAGCTCCGTGTTCGGGTCGAAGTACTTTATGGTGCTAGGATCTATATTGACGTGCACCTTAGACCCTATGCGTAGCTGCATAGCCTCCCTCGTAGGCATGACGACCTTAATGACGAACTCACCGACCGTTACCGTAACTACCGCGTCCCTCCCTAAGGGTTCAACCTCGAAGAGGTCACCCATAGGTGAGAACCTACCCTCCATGGGGTGCTCGGAAACCACCGCGTTCTCAGGTCTGAACGCCATTAGGATGTTCTTCAGCTTCAGCCTCTTAATCTTCTCCAGTACGGCAGGTGGTGGGGTTAGGCGTGAGCCTGTCGTCTCTATGGTGCCGTCCTCTAGGACGGTGCCCTTAACGATGTTCATGGGCGGGTTACCTATGAATGTCGCCACGAACACATTCCTAGGATTCTCATATATTTGCTCAGGTGTTCCCTCCTGCTGAATAATGCCTTTATTAATCACCACTATTTTATCAGCTATCGCTAGTGCCTCGGACTGGTCGTGGGTTACGTACACGCTCGTTATCCCTAGGTCCTGCTGCATTCTCTTCAACTCAGCCCTGATGTAAACCCTGAGCAACGCATCCAGGTTGCTTAGGGGCTCGTCAAGGAGCAGGACGCTTGGCTCCTTCACTAAGGCCCTAGCTAGGGCAACCCTCTGTTGCTGTCCTCCGGAGAGCTGATGCGGGTACCTGTCGAGAAGGTTTTCAATGCGCAGGAACTTAGCTACCTCATGTACCTTGGAGTCTATCTTTGACTTAGGCTCCTTCCTCAAGCGGAGGGGGAAGGCAATGTTATCATACACCTTCATGTGGGGATACAGGGCGTAGTTCTGGAATACGAGCCCAACGTTCCTCTCGGCCGGGGTTAAGTCCGTTACGTCCTTCTCGTTAAAGTATATCCTACCTGATGTGGGCTTATATATGCCTGCAATGAGGTAGAGTGTTGTGGTTTTGCCCCCACCGGAAGGCCCTAGCAGCACGTAGAGCTTACCGTCCTCTATCTCTAAACTCACGTTATTAACGGCCACTACCTTCCCGAACCTCTTCGTTACCTTATCCAGCCTTATGCTGACCACGCGGCTCACCCCTTTATACCGCTTAGGCTTGTTTGAAGCATGTACCTACGCACGAAAGAAAAGAAGATAAGCGTGGGTAGCAAGTAGAGCGTACCTGCCGCAGCCACCACCGGTAAGTGCACAACCTCTAAGCTCCCTCCGGCTAGGAGCCCAGCTATGTACGTGGCGAGCGTCTTCTCCGTCGGCGGCAGGAACACCAACACGTAGATCAGGGCTCCCCACCCAGCTATGAAGGAGAATATAGCCACGGCGGCGATCCCCGGCTTAACAAGCGGTAATATTATGTCCTTCCACACCTTAATCCTTGACGCGCCATCTATCAGTGCTGACCACTCAACCTCCCACGGCACCTTATCGAAGAAGCCCTTCATTATCCAGATATCCATCGGTATCTCGAGCGCTGCCCTAGCAACTATTACGTAAATGAATGCGTACAGCGTCCACCACTGGCTCGGGATCGGTCCCTTAGAGAATATGTATAAGGCGTAAACAGCTATTATCAGTGATACGCCCGGGAACGCATGCAGTAGTATCAGTAGCTGTATTAGGAACTTCCTACCCTTGAACTTCATCCGCGAGCACGCATAACCGGCCATCGTGGCGAGAGCCGTAGTGACGAGCATGACGCCGAACGCCACTATGAACGTATTGAATATGTAGCGGAGGATGTCCCACGTAGAATACACTGCCGCAGAAGCAACTGTTAGCTTACCCTCAAAGAAGAGTATCCAGTTTTTCAGCGTGAATGTTAACTGCCCAACCATGCTTCCAGTTATCATCTGGTTAGCGAAGCTTGAAGCCATCAGTATGAAGTACGTCACGAGTATAGGTATGGATGCTATCAACACCACTATACCTAACGCTAAGTTCATCCTACGCCTATTTATTGTCTCAACATCGGTTGTCTCAGGCATCATATATCACCCTTCGGTTCAAGAATCATCTTCTCGTAACCTAACGCCTTCAGGGCTATGATACCTAAAACAATACCTATTATCGACAGGAAGGTAGAGGCTGCCGCCGCCAACCCCTGATCCTTCGTCGTAGTGAAGGCGGTCCTGAAGACATAGAGGGCCCAAGTCTGCCCCCACGTGCTATCGACAACCCTCCACTCAACCAGCAGGAATGTCTGGGCGTAGGTCATCAGAAGGGAGAACATCTGCCACACCATTACGAACGTGAAGTGCCACTTAGTCAGTGGAAGGAGTATGTGCCTTATTATCCTAGTCGTGGACGCACCGTCAACCCTAGCCGCTATTATTAACTCCTTAGGTATGCTCTTGAAGGCTGAGTAAAATATTATCATACCGTAGCTAACACCGACCAACCCATTCACGAATATTATGATGAACCAAGCACCCCAGGGAAGGTACTTCGGATCCAAACCAAGAGCTATTGGGTGATCTATTAGGTGGAGTTTAAGCAGTATCGAGTTAAGTATACCTATTCCCGAACTATGAAAGAAGTAGTACCACAGCAATGAGTAGACGGCGATAGGGGTCATACGAGGTAATAACCAAAGCCCTTGGTATGCGGCAGACATTTTCTCATCCATAAAGTACGTTGCGAGCGCTAGGAGTAATCCTCCGAATACGTTTATAACTAGCGTAACAAGCACGAACACAACCGTTGTTATGACTACGGCCCTCATGTCGGGGTCATACATGACTATGTGGAATAAGCGCTCGTAGTTCTGTAAGCCTATGAACTGCGTTAAGTACCTGTTAACGTTCCAATCAACCATGGGTGTGAAGCTTATGTAGACCGAAAGAAAGAGGGGGATTATGTAGAAGAGTGCGACAACGAATAACGCGGGTCCAAGGAAAAAGAGTAGGCTTGTTTTACGTATTTTCATTGCGGCCACCTACCTCAGCTCCTCACGGGAATGTCCAGTTGGTTGGTATGCTGCCAACGATCTCAACAGCTTTAGAGAGGTCTGGGTCAGCCTTAATCTTTTGAATCATGTAGTTCACGGCTTCCTTCGGGGTCATACTACCCATTAACACCTTATTTATCGCGTCAGCGAAGTAGCCGGCGAGCTTCGGGTACTGCGGATGGCTTGGCGCTAGGTGAGTGTACTCTAGCATATAGCTCACGTTCGCTAGGAACTCTATGTTTATCTTGCTGGCGGTCCTCTTAACTATGGGTTCAATGGCTTTCTTGACCTCAGGGCTTAGGTTTATCTTCATGTTGATTAAGTCGTTTATCCAGGTCTCGTTCTTCAGGAGAGCCGCAGCAGCCTTCCTCACGGGTACGTGGCCTGAGATCACGCTGTGTATGGCGTTTATCTCTGGGTCGCTTGCCTTTACAATCATTAGGAATGCAAGCTCGTGGTACACATCCTTAAGCTGGTTGTAGTCTGGGTTGTCCTTACCGGCGTTCTCGGCAATCATCCACATGAATGGCTGGCTCAGCGTAACCGGTTTATCACCAGGGTCGCCTGCTGGGAAGAGCATGTAGTAGAACTTCTTGACCTCCTCCTCAGGAGTTAATGGTCTTCGTTTGTGAGTGTGTGGATCGTAGTAATATGCCTTTGTCTGCCACTCAGTCCAGTGCCAGGTGCCGCCGATGAAGAACAGCGTGCATCCGGTTGGTGAGCCTTTACAGTCATTCACTACTGTTGGGTGTATCTGCTGTGCCCAGTCCCATGACATCATGTCCTTGGGCAGTAGCTTGTGCTGCGCGAACGCGTACTCGGTAGCGAACCACTTATATACTGCTGGGACATCGAACACTAGCTTTCCTGTCTTAGGGTCGTACAGCTTACCGCCGTAGGCGAAGATGAACTGCATTAAGTCCGGGTGAGCACTGCCTTTCCTGTGGATTAATCCCCACTTAGCGCATCCCTTGCTTACGGCCTCCTCAGCCTTCTTGAACATGTCGTGCCACGTGAACTTACCTTCCTTAACTAGCTGAGCTAGGTTGCTTATGTCCCATCCCATGCATGCCGCCACGTCCTTCCTCACGTATATAGGCCTAGCTTCAGTATCCTGAGGCACCGCGTAGTACTGGCCCTTGTACTTAGCGGCATTCATTAACGCGGGGTAGAAGTCCTTGAAGACACTGTTCCAATATTTCTCAACATAGCTGTTTATGTTAAGTATGTATCCTTGGCTCGCTAGGTTAGCGATGTAGATGTAGCTGTTCACGAAGAAGTCGCCGTTAGTGCCTTGAGGCACGGCGGAGAGGAACTCATCGTATAGTTTCTTGAAGCTACTCTCCCAGAACTTACTCATAACTATCTTCACGTTAATGCCGTTCTTCTCCCAGATCTTATTGATCCTATATGCGGCCTCATAGAGGCCATACATCCTCATAACGCTGTTGGGGTCTCCGGTGGCCCACACCGTGAACTTCACTGTGTGTATGCCCTTTGACTCTAAGTACTTACCGATCGCTATGACGTCCTTCTCGAAGTTCCCTGTAAGCACAGGCTTAGCTGGTGCTGCCGACGTGGTTGGAGATGCTGAGGAGGTTGAGCTCGTCGTTGATGTCGTTGAAGCGGTGGTTGGCGTTGTAGTTGTCGGCGCAGGCTTCTGGGTCATGTAGTATGCTGCTGCACCTATTATGATTATGATGATTATTATTGCGGCCGCAATTGCCCAACCTTTACTTGCCATGCACCCCTCACCCCCACACCTAGATGGGATTGACTTATCTAGGTTTCAACCCATAGCAGGTTCGAACGGCCCGCACGGGCCGCATATCCTCCGGCCCCACCATAGTACGGTGGAGCGGAGATGCTTCGCCTATTCAATATTTCACCATGTGCTTTACTTCGATTAATAGACCGAGGACAACCCATAAAAGGTTTACTCATGGTGTGAGCATTACTTTAGTAAGGTTAAATAATTATGGTGTTCTTCTTATTACCCAACATAATTTCTTTGAGGGATTTAGATTAGTCAAACCCCAACGTATTTTAATATAGGCTCTACATAAGGTTTGGGGATATTCTTGCCCGAGATTCGTGAAAAGAACCTTAAAACAATAAGGGTGACATCAACCCTCGAAGAAGGCTTCAAGGTCGTTACGAAGGCCCGTAAGCACGTAATAATTCAGGACTTACCTGAGTTCGCGGGAGGTAAGGATGCCGGTCCCTTACCACCAGAGCTTCTGCTTGCATCACTAGCTGGGTGCATAGGTATAGTTGCGCGCTTTCACAGCGGTAAGTTCGGGATAGAAATAAAGGGAATGGAGATAGAGGTTGAAGGTGATTACGACCCCAGAGGATTTGCAGGTCAGGACGTCAAGCCGGGCTTCCAGGAGATTAGAGTGAAAGTAACAGTTGATGCACCGGGCGCGAGTGAGGAGGACCTAAAGAAGCTTATGGAGTTCGTTGAGAAGCACTGTCCAATAGAGGATACGTTGGTCGATACAACTAAGGTAATCATTAATGTTGAAAAGAAAGCTTAGAGTGACTTCTTGGTTCTCCCGTTGCTTACGGATTTTTACTCTGAATGATATGTTAACTCAATAAAGAAGATGTCTTAGAAATCCGAGATACACATGCCATTCTAGTAGCATAGTGCTGGACACTCGTTAAGAAATAAACCAAAGTTTTATTGTTAAACTTTAAAAACAAGAAACAAGTAAACATTAAAGGCAGTATATCTTGGGATGGTGTAGAGTTCGTGGCCCCTAACGGCACCGAAGCCGTGGAAGGTCTGGAAGAGGTTTCCGCTCTGCTGAAGTTACTATCGAGTAAGGTTGTTCTCAAGATTATTAGTGTGCTATCGACCGGCGAGCTAAGCCCGCGGCAAATAGCTGAAGCCACAGGCGTGGATGAATCCATAGTTTCAAGGAAACTAAAGAGGCTTAAGGAGCATAGGCTAGTGGAGTACTCCTGGGTTCGCTCAGGTGATAGGAACCTGAAGGTGTATAGATTGTCTAAGAGAGCACTTACGCTGGTGGCTTCTTACCCCTCACCCAAGATACTCCTTAAGGATCCGGGTAAAGGCAGGGAGGAATGTGGCGGGAGGATAGACAAAGCACTAACACTGTCCTATGATGCTCCACCCCCAAGGCTCATGACATTCGTTGGAAGGGAAGAGGATCTCAAAACACTGCATGATAACTGGCCAGGTACAGTTATCATTACTGGTGTCTCTGGTGTTGGGAAGACCTCACTCGTAACAGAGTACGTGCATAGGTATGGGTTAGCAGATAAGGTTATGTGGTACGAGTTCACCGGACTTGAGGACTACTACTCTTTCTTAAGGCACGTAGCGTCAGCCCTTGAAAGGAGAGGCTACGTAGCACTGATTGACGCGTTACGGAGGGGAGAACGCGATAATGACCTTCTAGCACGCCTCCTAGCCGAGGGAATGGATAAGACCGGCACTATACTTGTGCTTGATGATTACCACAAGTGCGGTGACGGGAAAGTTAAGTTACTCTTACCCGTAATTGCTGTGAGGATAAGTGCCTCTCAACTCATAGTGATCTCCAGGGTAACACCGCAGGAATTACTGACCTTATCGAGGCCCCCGGAAAGCATTGAATTAAGGGGGCTGAAATTCCATGAGGTTAAGGACTTGCTTCAGAGCTACAATGTAGCCGTGGATAATAAAGTGACTGTAGAGGTTCATGTGGCTACACAAGGAATACCTGCGTTAGTGGAGGCATTCGCAACCCTAGTTAGGAATAGGGGTCTAGAGGAGGCGCTTAACGCGTTACGTAGTGGTGCAATAGCGAGTGCTTTCTGGATGAGAATCTATTCCTCGCTAACCCCCGCCGAGAGGAGGGCGTTGAGGGTTCTGGCGCACTTTGATGAGGCGTTGCCCCCTGAGTTGATAGCTGAAATGGCCGGAATGAGGGGTGCGGTAAGGGCGCTCTACACCTTAGTGGATAAGGGGATGGCTGAGGAGGTCGGGTTAGGTTTTAGGTTGAAGGACTGGGTTAGGAGCGTTATGAAATTAAGGCATATCAACCCAGCATATTACATCAAGGTAGGTGACACGTACCTAAAGTCATCAGATAATGTCGAACTCTTCATTAAAGCACTGCGCTACTACGTGAAGGCGGGTGATGAGGGAAGATGTCTTGCCGCGTTAAGGCATCGGTTACTCAGAATAAAGTACAGGCTACTCGAGATACTGGAAAGCTACCGGAATGTGCTGCTGGAGATCGATAGATTCGCTAAGAACCCTGAACTGCTGGGCTACCTCAACCTAGAACTCGGCATGGTGCTTGTCAACTTAGGTAAGCTTAAGGAGGGTCTTGAGCGCCTCAAGAGAGCTGCCCGGATAGGTGAGTTACTGAGGAACAACTTCCTACTATCATACGCGAACTCCGTCATAAGTAGCGTACTAGTAGACCTAGGTGACGCGAAGGAGAGCTTGAAAAGAGCCCTACAAGCTCTGGATAAGGCTCTACGCGTGGAGGACAGTGAACTACGACCGCACGCACTGCATTCAGCCTACTCAAACTTAACTAAGGTCTACGTGTTCCGAGAGGAGCTGGATAAGGCCTACGAGTACGTGCTGAAGGAGGTAGAGGTAGCCGGCATGCTTAATGACCCGATCCAGCACATGCTGTCCCTCTCTCACGTAGCCATAGTTAAGGGGTTAATGGGTAAGCTTGAGGAAAGCATCGTGATGCTCAAGCAGATACGGAGAGACCTCAAGTTACTTAAGGTACGAGGTCTAGCTACGCAATTAGGGTACGCGCTCATAGTCGGCCTAACTGACGTGGGCAGGATCGAGGAAGTAGCTCAAACGGGTTCTGAGGTGCTTGCCGAGATGCTGGAGCTGGGTAGGATGTTCTTTTACTGTAATGCAATTCCATTAGTAACGTACGCGTTCTACGCTGCTGGTAAGGAGGAGGACGCTAACCAATTAACGGAGTCAGCACGCCTGCTATGCGTCGAATACAAGGGTGCCCTATGTGCATTGGATACCGTCATAACGTACTTTAAGCAGGGTCAGGACAAGGCTAGGGAAGTACTGATCAGGTGTTCTAAGGAACTCTATCCTGAAGCTACTAGTAAGGAACGCATCAGAAATATGATTGAGTCATTTGAAGCACTAAAATACGTGATTCAACAAGAGAACTGATCTAAGTAGCTCAGAGGAACACATGATCCTAACTTCCTTCTTACTTAATTTTAATCATTAACTCTTTAGCGGCTCTGTCAGCCTTCCACGGTGTTCCGCAGGTAAAACATGCGTTCGTAAAAGAGAACCTTGATAACGTATTCGCGGGGTATGTTTGCTTCATTAATTATGTAGTTAATGAGTTCTTCGAATTCCTGGCCATTCATGACCTGCTTAAGTACGCTCTCTTCTTGCTTTATATCATCGCGACGCAACCTTGTATGCACCTGGTTTACTTGGGTATTGAGGATTAAAGATAACTGGTTTTTACAGCCAGTGTAAAATGCAGGACGAGCCAGTCATTAAAGGAGGGCACTGATCACGTAAAGTGTTTTTACCTTCGGCACCAAGCATAACAGGGTTATTCTGATGGCACTAGAGAAGCGTGAGCTTGGTTCATCCGGGATTAAGGTTACCGTGGTTGGGTTAGGCACGTGGCAATTCAGCGATGCTTGGGGTGTTAAGGACTATGCCACAGCTAAGAAAATAATAACTAAGGCGTTAGAGGCTGGAATAAACTTCATAGATACAGCCATAGTTTACGGGCAGGGTTTAAGCGAGGAGTTCGTAGGACGTGCAATCAAGGAGCTAGGTGCTAGGGAGCACTTCGTGATCGCGACCAAGATACCGGGTGAGTTCTTGGCGTATGGGGACGTGTTTAAGGCTACTCGAAGATCGCTTAGGAGACTAGGTGTTGACTCGATAGACTTAATGCAGGTTCACTGGCCGCCAGCCTGGCACAACATACCGACGTGCGAGTACATGCGCGCGTTAGAGAAGCTGGTTAACCTAGGTTTGATTAAGGCCATAGGCGTGAGTAACTTCGCCCCTGAACTACTGGACTCAGCTAGGGCATGCTTAGCTAGGGAGGACGTAGTAAGCAATCAGGTCAGATACAACCTGGTAGAGCGGGATGCGGAGAAGGAGATAATACCTTATGCGGAAGCCGAGGGACTCTCAATAATAGCGTGGTCGCCCCTAGCCAAGGGAGTCCTAACAGGGAAATACACACCCGATAACCTTCCTGCATTCACCGATGTAAGGCAGAACGACCCGCTCTTCCACCCTGAGAACTTCAACGCCATTTACAACACCCTAGTGAAGAAGCTCCTCGAAGTATCGAGGAAGTACGGGAAGACGCCAGCCCAGGTGGCGTTGAAGTGGTTGATTCAAGCCTCCGACACGGTTATAGTGATACCGGGTGCGAAGAACGAGAAGCAGGTTGAAGACAATGCCGTAGCTGGCGAGAACTGGTACTTAAGTATTGAGGACTGGTTAACGCTTGAGGAGGCGAGCCGAAACCTAAGGATAAGCAGGGTGACTTGGTAGGAGGCGTAGCGACGGAGCAACCCTGCACTACGTAACGCACATGAAGAGAACCTTACCCTCCTTTCTTATTCTCGCCTTAATCGGGCGCTTGAGGGAGAGACCCTCAATACTGCCGCAGGCTTCAGCGGTTTTGAGTAAGGACATCAGTAACTGGGCTGAGGTCTCCGATAACTTAATGTTATGCGCATCTGCCGCCCTCAGTACGGTGTCAATAACTGATAACACATCCTTCCCTGCCTCAAGCTCCACGTCAATAAACCCCCTAACCGAAGCGTAAACCTCCAGCGTTTTGGAGCACCGCTTAACGACGTTCTTAGCCCTCCTGAGTATTAAGTATATGTCTGCCCTAGACTTACCGAGTTTCTTAGCTATCTCGTCAACCTTCATCCCGCTGAAGTACATTTCAAGTACCTTAACCTGCGTCTCGGTGAAGTACGTGTCACCGTATCTTCCAGGCAATCCTAACACCTGTGGTGAGGGCTTGAGGGAGCTACTATATTATTCACGAATGGTGCTTTAAACCTGACTGGTTGTTTAATGAATTCGATTGACAACCTCAAGTAAAATGTTAATCAGTGTCGCATTACTGAAAATTAATAATTCTTCAAAACATATAGTGTAAAGAGGTGTACACTTCTTGCCAGGAGGTTATGCAGGCAAAATACTTAGAGTTAACCTTTGGTCAAGTAAAGTAAGTGTTGAGGAACTTCCTGAGGAGGTGCTCAAGAACTGGATCGGTGGAAGAGGACTTGGAGTGTATTTGATGCTTAAGGAAGTCAACCCGAAGGTTGACCCCCTAAGCCCATCAAATAAGGCCATAGTTGCTACAGGCCCATTAACGGGTATACCTGGGGTACCTTCAGCCGGTAGGTGGGCCTCAGTAACTAAGTCCCCGCTCACGAACACCGTGCACGACTCCCAGAGCGGAGGCAAGTTCGGGCCTGAGCTAAAGTTCGCTGGCTTCGACGCCATCATAATCGAGGACAAGTCAGAGGAACCCGTATACCTCTGGATTAAGGATGGGAAGGTAGAGATAAGGGACGCAAAGCACCTCTGGGGTAAGGATGTACACGCGACAACAGACGCGATCCAGGAGGAGCTAGCGGCGGAGGTAGGTAAGGATGAGGCCAAGAAGATCAAGGTAGCATGCATAGGACCAGCCGGAGAGAACCTAGTTAGGATAGCCTCAATAATGAATGATAAGAACAGGGCAGCAGGCAGAGGAGGTCACGGAGCGGTTTGGGGATCCAAGAAACTCAAAGCAATAGCCGTACTGGGTCACGGCAAGCCGCCAGTAGCCGACCCAAGTAAGTTAAGGGACGCCCTTGTTAAGGCCATGGACAAAATAAAGAAGAACTCAGTAACTGCCGAGGCGCTGCCTAAGCTAGGTACGGCAGTGCTAGTGAACATCATAAACAAGGCGGGGATATTCCCGACCAAGAACTTCAGGACAGGCGTGTTCCCAGGAGCAGAGAGGATAAGCGGTGAGAGGCTAGCTAAGGAATTCGTGGACTGGAACAAGCAGCGTGAGGAAATATGCTGGGGATGCCCGATAGGATGTGCAAGGTATGCTAAGGTAACGAACTCACCCTTCAGCGGTGAGGGCGGAGGACCCGAGTACGAGACCATATGGGCCTTTGGTGCGCAGACGGGTACCGATAACTTGGAGGCGATCTGCAAGGCTAACTTCCTCTGCAATGAGCTTGGCCTAGACACGATATCCATGGGTCACACGATAGGAACGCTCATGGAGCTAGTTGAGATGGGTAAGGTGCCGAAGGAAGCCCTACGTGGTCTAAAGGCAGAATGGGGAACGCCCGAAGCTATCGTCGAGCTGGTGTGGAGGACAGCCTACAGGTCAGGTATTGGTAATGACTTAGCGGAGGGAGCGTTAAGGCTAGCGAAGAAGTACGGAGTACCAGACATAGCGATGGTTGTGAGGGGTCAGGAACTACCTGCCTACGACCCAAGAGGCGCTCAGGGACATGGACTCGCGTACGCCACCAGCAACCGCGGAGGCTGCCACTTAAGGGCCTACATGATATCGCCTGAAGTGCTTGGAGTACCTCAGCTAGTCGACAGATTCAAGACCGAAGGTAAGCCAGCAATGGTGAAGCACTTCCAGGACGTGTCAGCCGTCGTTGACTCGCTAGTCGTGTGTAAGTTCACGACGTTCGCCCTATGGGCTGAGGACTTCGCTGAAATGCTCTCGGCCGTAACCGGCATACCGTACACAGCGAAGGACATTGAGGTTGTGGGTGAGAGGATCTACAACGCTGAGAGAGCATTCAACGTACTCTCATTCGGTGATGGGAGGGAATACGACACGCTACCCAAGAGGTTACTGGAGGAGCCAATGCCCGAGGGACCAAGCAAGGGCTACGTCGTCAAGCTGAACGAGATGCTTGACGAGTACTATAAGGTCAGAGGCTGGAAGGACGGGAGACCCACCAGAGCTAAGCTAGAGGAGCTAGGCCTCAAATGGCTTGCTGAGTGGCTCGCTGAGGAGGGACTCCTACCTGAGTGAATGGGTGTGCGTTCCGAAACATAAAACCCAGTTTTTGGGAAGCACCTAAACCTTAAATGAATATTAGTTAGGAATTCGAACTCAACGTATTTTACTCAGAGCTACCTAGAAATTAAATGATAGGTATGTCATATGAGTGCTTGGAACACCTTTAAATTTCACGAATGGGAAGTAAGGTACGTCCCCTCGAAGCCTTCCATACTAGTGATGGAAGTGACGACTAGGTGTAACCTATCGTGTGTGCACTGCTTCAGAAGGAGCATGCGGGAAGTAGAGGGTGACATGGATTACGAGCTATTCTTGAGGCTAATGCGGGAGATGCGTGACTGGGGAGGCGTGGAGAGAATAACCCTAACTGGGTGGGGCGAACCAACTGTTCACCCCAACATACTCGACATGCTTGACCAAGCCAAGAAAGTTGCTAAGGAAGTGTACCTAAGCACGAACGGCGTAACCCTTGCTGAGTTAGCTGACGACCTAATAAGGATGAAGATCGACGGGCTATACGTTAGTGTGGACTCCCCTGAAGTGGAGACGTTCTCGAAGCTAAGGTTAGGGGGTTCGCTTACTAGGGTACTTGAGGGACTGAAAAGGCTTAAGGAGCTAAAGTTCGCTAAGCATTCACCCAAACCTGCGGTAACGATAATAT
>JALVVU010000108.1 GCA_027023255.1 Desulfurococcales archaeon | reverse complement strand
GCGTACATCAGCATGAAGCCTCTCCCGTAGCTTCGAGAGCCTACTCAGGAACTCCGTGTAGGGCGTCTTAGAGAGTGAGCCGGCGAGCACGTCGTGGAAGTGGGCTTCGAGAACCTCCCTCCAGAGGGACTCAACCTCCCGCCTGTTATACGGTTTCCCTAACGCCAGGTACTTCAGCGTGAGGAGCTTCTCGAGGGTCTCCAACAGGCGCTCACACTCCTTGACGAGCTCCTTAACCCTTACTTGTGAGGTGTAGGTCCCGCGGTGGAATTGAAGGTAAAGCTCACCAACGTACTTAGGTATGCGGTCACCATAGACTCCCTCCACCATCCTCAGGTAGTCCTCGGCCCGTAAGTGCCTAGCCTCACTAACCCCTAAAGCCCTGAGCTCAGGCGGCACTTCCTTCACAAGGGCTTCAGCCGCGGCAACCTCCTCTTCCTTAGGGCCGCATCCGTGGTCACCGTAACCATATATGAGGAGTAAGTCCCCGACACCCTGCCTTGCGTGTAGTGCTAGGAAGTACGTGGCGACCTTCCACACCTCACCTGGGTTGCCCCAGTACCCACCCACGGTCTGGTAGGCGAGGACCTCAGAGCCGTCGAGGGATGACCACCTGAATAAGTTGTAGGGGAACATGACGGTGTCGTTCCAGTTAAGCTTCTGCGTGACGAAGTACTTGATCCCACACCCCCGAAGTATTTGGGGGAGTGAGGCCGGGAAGCCGAAGCTATCGGGGAACCAAGCCACCCTCACGTCAACACCCAACACGTGCTTAAGGAACCTCTTACCGTACAGAAACTGCCTAACCAAGCCCTCACCGGAAGGGAGTATGCAGTCACACTCAACCCACGACCCGCCAACAACCTCCCACCTCCCCTCACGAACCCTACGCTTAACCTCCTCCAGAAGTTCCGGCTTAAGCAACCTTAACCAGTCGTAGTAGAGAGCCGTGCTCTGAGCGAAGGTGAAGCCAGGGTACTTACGCATGAGTTCAAGCACATTCTCAACGGTCTTGACGAAGACCTCCCTCGCCTCATCGGTTGACCATAACCAAGCAACATCTAAGTGACTATGGCCAAGTAGGTGAAGCCTGCGGTTATGGGCCCCTTTCATTAACTCACCGAATCTCTCTACCTACACCCCAAATAATTCCTCCCTGACCATGGCTTCCACACTCTCACCGCGACCGAGCAATCGCTACAGGGTCCCCTCTCCGAACACCTAGTACGTTCTTAGCCGATCCCTGGTTCACGGCAAGCTCCGCTAACCCATAGCTATTCTCGTAAAGAATGAGCGTGCCTTTCCCGGTATTGGCGAAGGACTCTGCTGTGATCGCCTCCGTGCTTACACCCTTTGAGTGCACTATGACTTTATGGCCCACGGTGATGCCTAACGCCTCGATGATCTGGTTAAAGTTTCCTGTAAGAATCACGTTCCCGTACCTGTCCACGTGCATCACGCTCAGCTTGACTGGCTCAGTGCCACTCCAGCTTTCCGGGCACCCACTCTTAAGGCCCAACCTAACTAGGTCTGACACGGGGATAGGCTTCCCCAGCGATTCTGGCGGCATGCCACAAATGAGCATGGCGGCCGCCGGAGCGAATATATCACGCCCATGAAAAGTCTTCGTAACCTTATCATTAAAGTGTGGGACATTGCTTAGGCTGAGAACATGCTCTATGCCATCATCCTCCGCAGCAGAGAGTAACACGCCGTTATCTGGCCCGACGAAGTAGTAGTTCTTACTTACGATCAGTATTGGCCTCTCGGAAGCGCCTACGCCCGGCACCACAACAACGACGAACACCGTCCCGTGGGGAAAGTACCTATACGTTAAGAGGAGGATGAAGGAGGCACCTGCGACATCGAAGCTCTGGATATCATGGGTGATGTCAACTATCTTAGCATCGACACAGAACCTTAGTGTCATTCCCTTAATGCTGCCAGCGTAAGGATCCATTAAGCCCACGTCAGTTAAGTACGCCACTACCCCGCATGGTTTAACCATAATTAACTGCCTTACTCTGTTAAACGGCTACAGCTCTAATATCTCGAGCAGTACCTCAAGTACGTGCCTATTGTCTGAGGAAGATAATGCGTGGCTTGTCAGTTTGGTACTCATTAATGCTTTACTAACATCCCTGGCTTTCTGCCAGTGTGTTCGCCGTTCATGAGTACGGGCTCACCGTTAACTATGACATGCATGACGCCTTCCGGCTTCCTCACGGGTTCCTCGTAGGTCGCGGTGTCGTTAATTACTATCGGGTCGAACACCGTTATGTCTGCCTTCATTCCCGGCCTTATGAGTCCCCTATCAAGGAGCCCGAACTTCCTCGCAGGTAGTGACGTCATTTTCCTTATTGCTTCAGGTAGGC
>JALVVU010000107.1 GCA_027023255.1 Desulfurococcales archaeon | reverse complement strand
GACATATGGAGGTAGTGTACATAAAGACCTCCAACGAAGCAGAGCCATCAGAAATCATGGATATCCTTGAGAATTTCAAATCGCTACCACAGGAACTCAAGCTACCGACAGCACCAAGTAAACCAGTAATAGTGAGAAAGGAGAAAGACAGACCACAACCCAGGCTCGACAGGCTAGCAGGAAACGGTATGAGCGTAACAGTAGGAAGAGTTGAGAAGATGAAGGAACTAGGGGACAGGTGGATACGGTACGTGGTCCTAGGACACAACACCATAAGAGGAGCGGCAGGTACTGCAGTGTTGATAGCGGAACTATACGCAAAAACAATGGGTCTCTCACACTAAGCCAAGATCTAAAGATAGCGCCCTTTTATTAGGTGGATCGGACGGATCGAAAGCTCACTTCCTTGCCTTAATTATAAGTACGGGTGGTGATGCTCCCCCACTCCTTAATTGCCTGCGTAACCTCCCCGAACTCGTCAATGAGTGCAGGATCCACGCCCCTTTGAACGTGTTCCTTACCTACGTAGAATATTGCTGGAGTTGAGCAGAGACCGTAATCCACAACCTTAACCCCTATGTCCTTAAACCCGGCCTCATTGACTACTTCCGCAAGCTCATCCCCACTGAAGTATCTCGGTTCGCTCTCGATGAACTTCACTCTTATCGAATGAAACTTTAAGTGGTTCCTCTAAGGTTCGTTCCTCGCTATTGGGAGATTCTCAACTAGCACCACACATCCTTCAGGCTTAACAACTCTCTTCATTTCCTTAACCGCTGTCTTTACCACCTCCGCATTCCCGAAGTTTCCTTATTGAGTGAACAGCAGCGACGACGTGACTCCGAGGTCCCTGGGCTTCACACCCTTACCCAGGACGTACTCAAGTATCTTCATCCTCGCCTCATGGTCAATCCTGGCGACCTCCGCCGGAGTCAGCACGACCACCGCAACCACCCCCACGAGAATAGGGACCTTAAGAAACGCTCACCAACGCCCACCCCGGATCAACGCCCTCAACGCGGGCGAACGCCCGGCCCGGACCACCGCCCCACCATAGGGCGTTAACCCAAAAATCACGGGTAACTTCATGGTCTCTAAAGTAGAACGTAGAGAACGAAAATTGTCATATGACAACGATGACACAATGTCATATGATACGATTGAAGAAAAACTCACACGACCCACGCGTGGAAAAAACAACACTACACGAACACGCAAATAAAACGGCGAATTCACCCGAGAAATTAACAGAATCCATGCAAATGGTGGGCCCGCGGGGACTCGAACCCCGGACCTCCGCCGTGTCAGGGCGGCGTCCTAACCGGGCTAGACGACGGGCCCCGTAAATGTAGGGATACTTTTGGGTTTATAAGTCATTTTCCCTTATTCCCAATATAGTCTTCCAATGTTCTTAGAAGACCCAAGTCTGCCAGTACCTTCTCTAGGCCAGGTGACTTTGCTATTGTGTCCTTGCGCACTTTGTAGCGTCCTTTAGGGGTTCTTTCGAGTTCTTCTATTGGGATGAATTTCCATTCGATTCTCGGTATTTTGACCGCTATGTAAGCTTTTCCTCCGGCTCGCTCGGTGAATGTCTTTAGTTTCCTTAACTGTTCTTCCTCTATGTAGATTGTTGAGAGTTCCCTCCTGGATTTTACCTCGAAGACTGCTACCTTCCCGTTCTTTATTGCCACGATGTCAGGGTAGTCTGCCCTTTTGATTTTAGCCCCGCTTGCGGGGGCGCGGAGCACGGCGAAACCCAAGCGCCATAGCCTTATGACTAGATCCCGTTCGGCACGGTATCCTCTAGATCTTCTTCGGTCTCTCATGGGTTGATGTCCATTAGGGTTTGGTGCTTGAAGTGTTTATTATTTTTGTTGTTTAAGCAAGACGTGGTGGTAGTAAAACATGAATATGTTTGAGCTTTCGCTTCTGTTCCTTATACTCGTGGTGTTCCTGCCGTTTCTGGCGTCAAGCATAAAGATAGTCAAGGAGTACGAAAGGGCAGTAATGTTCAGGTTAGGGAGACTAATAGGGGCTAAAGGCCCAGGAATATTCTTCAGAATACCAATAGTTGACACATTCATCAAGGTAGACTTAAGAATAGTTACAGTCGATGTCCCGAAGCAGGAAATAATAACGAAGGATAACGTGAGCGTGAAGGTAGACGCGGTCGTATACTACAGGGTAGTCGACCCGGTGTCAGCAGTCGTTAAGGTGTCAAACTATAATTACGCAATCGCTATGTTAGGTCAGACGATATTAAGAGATGTTGTAGGTCAAGCGGAACTTGATGACCTCCTACAGAAGAGGGATGAGATAAACAAAAAGATTCAGGAACTCATAGACGAGGTCACGATGCCGTGGGGAGTAAAAGTAACAGCAGTAACGATAAGATCCGTTGAACTCCCAGAGAACATGATGAGGGCAATGGCTAAGCAGGCTGAGGCCGAGAGATGGAGGAGAGCTAGGGTGATTGAAGCGGAGGGCGAGAGGCAGGCAGCGAAGATGCTAGGTGAGGCAGCACGTATATACGAGGAGCACCCAGCCGCAATGAGGCTAAGGGAACTTCAAACACTAGTCGAGGTAGCCAGGGAAAAGGCGCTCGTGGTGGTGACGGAGAAGGGGGCTCACGAGTTAGGTAAGACCGTAGCGGCAGCATACGCCATGGAAAAGAAGCTGAAAGAGCAGGAGTAATGAACCCCGACTTAGACTAAAACACTTACAGTGAGGGGGTGAACACGGCGGTCAAGAATTCCTCAATACGCGTGCGGGGAAGAGCGACACTTTATATTGCCCTAGTTATGGTGTTCCTAGTCCTAACAAATTCCTATGTCTTTACAGTATGGAGTAAGTGTACTTGCGCTCCTGCCACCTTAGGGACCCCGGAGACGCATATGACTTCTCAGGAAGTAACTACGGCAGTACTCGTGGAAGTAACGCCGCCTTGGGACACGATAGATGATGGGGTGAAGGAATGTATTCTCAACGCACTAAAATATGCGGAAGACCACAACTACGCACTAATACTAAGTATAGACAGTTATGGAGGATTACTTGAGGCTGCCTTCTCAATAGGGGATGCATTCGCGAGGGCTAAAGTCCCTGTAATAGCGTATGTCAGCGGTGGTAAGGCCTTAAGTGCAGCGACAATGATAATATTACCTGCAAACATAATTGCATTATCTCCTAACTCCATAATAGGGGCTATGCAACCCATCATGTATAATCCAACGACGGGCACAATAACGTTCATTAATGAGTCTAAGATAATAAATCCCGTAGTTGCTAAGGCAGTGTCCTATGCTAAGCTAAGGGGTAGGAACGTCACAGCTGCAAGACTATTCGTGGTGAAGAGTTTAGTACTAACGGCTGATCAAGCAGTCAAGAACCACGTAGCTAACCTCATCGCAAGTAACTTAAACGACCTACTCAAGAAGGTAAACGGCATGCATGTAAACACCTCTACAGGAACATACGTCCTTAAAATAACTAACATAGAGAGATACTCATGTAGCCTAAGGGCTAGAGTGATATCAGTTCTTGAGAACCCCATGGTAAGTAGCGTGTTGATGACCATAGGCATACTCGGAACAATATTTGCGATACTTTCAGGCAAACTACCCATCCTGCCACTAGCACTTCTCTTCCTGCTACTAGGATTAATAGGTTCAGGCTTTAACCCTAACATAATCTCGATATTGTTCCTCATCATAGGAGCTATAATGCTCGCAGTAGAGCTCTTCGTAACACCTGGATTTGGGGTGATAGGCATCACAGGAATAATATTGATTGCTGTTGGGATAGCCCTAGCACCAGCAAACATACCCTCAGGATTCAGCCCCCCTGCGACTTACGCCCGCGACCTCCAAATAGCTGCGGCGGTAATAGGTGGGGGGCTCGGAGCGCTAACAGGGTTCATACTGTACAAGGTAATTCAAGCGAAGAGATCGAAGCCGCAGAAATTCGACCCGGTAGGCAAAATAGGTAAGGCGGTAGACAGCATAGAGCCAGGTGGCAAGGGATTTGTCATCGTTGACGGTGAGTACTGGCTAGCGACAAGCGACATACGGGTAGATAAGGGCTCAGAAGTAATCGTTACTGGAATAGAGGGCCATGTGCTTAGGGTGAGACCTCATGGAACTGACGGGGGTGGCTGACCTACCGCTACATTGGGGGCATGTCCCACCATGGCTAGCCAGAATAATGCGTAAACTAGCTAAGGAAATACTGGAGATAGCGATACTCGAGCTAGGGCGCGAAGGACTGCTTCGGAGGCTAGCCAATCCACTATGGTTTCAAGCACTGAACAATGCAATAGGGATGGACTGGGACAGTAGCGGCTCAACAACAGTAACCACGGCAATAATAAAGGAAGCTCTACTCGAAATAAACGCAGGGCTACGGCTGGCAGGAGGTAAAGGATTACTCTCTAGGAAAACACCAGAGGAAATACGGAAGTACGGGGAAGAACTGGGCCTAAGCTCAAGGAGAATAGAGGAGCTCACACGCATTTCGAAATTGAGTGCGAAAACCGATAACGCGTTACTGCAGGATGGTTTCAACTTATATCACCATACAATACTCTTGAGCGAGGATGGCTACTGGGTAGTTATTCAGCAAGGCATGAACGTCGAATCAAGATACGCAAGAAGATACCATATGGCATGGTACGTATCGCCTGACGTAACCTTAGACCCTCACTCAGGAGTGGTTTCCGATATTAAAGTAAAGCCCCTGAACCTAACCAGCGTAAAGTCCCTGTCCACCAGGAAATTAATTATAGATATACTCAACGAGAAACCAAAGAAAGTCTTACAAGACATAGCCAGAGCAAATGCAATATTAAAAGGGCAGAGAACATTATTTGGTTCACCACCAAGACCAATTCTTAAGGATATACCCTACTACAAACCCGTAAGGCTGAGTAACCACTTACTTAGAGCACTCAAAAACGCGTATGAAGTAAAACCCAAAGGTATGGAGGAAGTACTCACTGTCAAGGGTTTAGGTCCCGAGGTTCTTAGAGCCCTTTCACTTATCTCAGAACTAATATACAGAGAACCTCCCTCACTCGAGGATCCCGTCACCACGCCGTACAGCCCGTTTAAGTATGCATTCACGATTGGCGGTAAGGATGGCATACCTTACCCTGTAAAGAAGGAAGTGGCGGAAGCAGTGATCAAGGAGTTGGTGGAGTTAATTAAGAATTCAAAGTTAGGGAATAAGGAACGTTTACTGGCCTTCAGAGCCTTACGTAAGCTCGCTCCCAAGGACATTAGTGATGTATAGGAATTTTATAAACACAAGTGTAATGTGATTCAGAAGTATTAAACAACCTGAATAGTTGATTTAATTAAGACCAACGTACACTAGAGAAAAGTGGTGACTACACAATTGAGTACTGGTGAACTCATACGCTATACTTCGGGAATTATGGAAGGATTACCATATAAACTAAGCGTGTTTCCGGCGACGGTCATCGGCGGTTACGGTAATCCGAAGTCAGCAACCGTAAGGCTGAGCGTTGAATATCCGTTAAAAAATACATTACTTAACATATCGGTCTCGGGGAAGAACCTTGCTGTCAGGAAACTCCTATGGAAGGTCTCGCTAGGTACCGTCACCCTAGTTAGGGAGTTTAAACCTCAAGTCATAATTAGATCTAATGACAGATCATACGCATCGATAGTATTTGACGTGGCGCAGATCCTCAGAGAGCCAGGGAAATACGAGCTATCAGTATCTTGCGAATCTTCGGAGTCCGTAAGGATAGATGAAGTTGGTTTAATGGGTATAATCCCGTTGAAAGGTGCGAGCGTTTACCTGAATTACTGGGCAGGCGAAACAACCATTGCGCCTGGCGAGTCTTACGAGCTCGAACTAAGGAATAGGAATGAAGGAAAGGCAGGACTAGTGATGGTGTTCACAATGCCCTCAAGGAACGCACCCATGGCAGTATACATCGGTGAAAACAAAGTGACTAACGTGGCAGGGATCGTAGGAACTGATGAAATAACGTTAAAGGAAGTTAAAGTACCTAAAAACGCGGTAATCAGTGTAAGGCACCTGAGAACAGGTGTTAACTACTACCCCAAGAGTGTAATGCTGCATGAGATAGTGTCATACATACCCCTATCTCCAGGACCAAGAATAGAGCTAGATGTTAGGCCTAGTGGTGAAGACATTGAAGTATGCCTGAAGAACACAGGCTCGTCCGTAGCATACAACGTAGTTGTCGTAGGAATATCAGGGGGCTTCATGGTTTTCAGAGAGGTCGTGGAGAGCATAATGCCAAACGAGGAAAAGAGTATACTCTTCCGCGTTGCGAAGAAAGTAATGTCGCCCTTTATTGTGAGGGCAGTGTATTACGGTGTTTGGGGACAGACCATAGTGAGCAAGCGATTAAAGTAAGTGTAACGCCCTTACAATCATGTCTAGGAGAAATGCTAATGACCCTACGAAAATAGCCGCCTTAAGGTAAGACCTCAGCTTAGCCGCCGTAGCTTCAGCGGATTTCTCCCTCATACGTACAAGCATGATAACAGAGTAAATAATAATGACATCCGTCATAAGAGCAAGCACAGAGTAAATAACTCCGAACCCCAGCATTATTGGTAGCGGTGATATCACGACAACACTCAGCAATATGATTGATGCTACCATGGCTGCACGACGTATACCGAGTACCCTAGGTAATGACTTCACGTTCCTCAAGGCGTCAGCCTTGTAGTCCTCGATTGTTTTAACGATCTCCCTACCAAGAAGTAGCAAGAACGCGTAGAGCGCTGGAAGAAATGTTTGGTTAACTAGCTCAAGCTTACCTAGTGGTTCAGACGTTGCTAAACCTCCGTATATTATGGAGGCAGCACCTTCAAAGGCAACGACCACGTTACCTAGAAAACCAAGCTCCTTCAACTTGTAGGAATACGCATAAAGCAGGACAGTGTTTAGGATCACGAATACGAAGGAAATCAGGCCTGACTTAAGGGATAACATAATAGCTGCTAAAGCTAAGGCAATGCTGAAAATAAGCGCCTCGTCACGGCTAACAATTCCAGAGGGAATCGGTCTGTAGGGTTTATTGACTGCGTCAACTTCAGCATCAAAATAATCATTTATCACGTATCCCCCAGCAGCCGCCAACACTACTGTCAGTACGGGATATGCGGGATTAATTATATTACCTTGTGTTTCAACGTAGATAATAAACCAACCTATCAAGGTAGTTATTATAGTGGCCAGCAGATTGTGAGGCCTAGTTAATGTCACGTATGCCTTAACCTTCCTTGCGAGTGAGGGCTTCATGTCAGGCTCTCCTCAGGCCTCTCAGACTTTAATGCTTTCAGCAAATCCTTTGAGATATTATAGCAACCCATACCTCTCTCCAGTAAACCTAGGTCTATTAACTTTCCTATGCATTTAGCGGGGTCGTTAATTCTGTAAAGGCCGCGTAGTTCCCTTATCGCTATAAGCTCTCCTACAGAACGATGCCTAATAAAATACTTAAGAACTTTTAGCGATTCTTTGTCAAGGCTCTTAAGCACTTTTCTTAAGTCACCAGTGTCCAATGCTAGTCACCCTATTCCTTAACTTTAGGGTTACCTTAAATATAGGGTAATAGGGTTTCAGTAATAGTAGGTATTCTGGTAATTATGCTCCGTAATGCGTAAGGCGCGCTCACCTCTATATGCACATACGTTCTCAAATGGGCATTCTCCGCTACAGTAACCGAGCGTCTCACACTTCCCTGAGCACCCATTAACACATGTTGGTCCGGTCTTTGTACAGCAATGGCGTCCAAAGAGCCAGAGAAAGTCGTCCAGTATGAGGGGATCTATGTTCGTGATCCTCGCAATATACTTGTAAGCCTCTCTAACAGCGAATCTTAGCTCTACATCCTCATCCCAGCTGAATTCCTTCCCTTCCAGTATTTTCTGAAGTAATCGCTTGGAGGGTTCAACTATTCCGAGACGTAACGCTACCCTGACCAAATGATTGTCTACGGGAACCTCAGCGTTGTATGGGTCCTCATAAGTAAATAGACCTCTCCGTGAGACGAACTTAACGTATAAGTATGCTTTCTTCTCAACGGGATCTGAATATGCCTTGAATACCTTAAGCAGATCTATGAGCCCGTAGCCTGGCATTCCTTTCAGCTTATTCCCCGCCCTATCTATGATGTGGCATACTTTCCCGTTATAGAACTTAAGGAGTTTGATGCCGATATCCCTCAGTAGTTCAGCGCGAA
Organism: Desulfurococcales archaeon; assembly: GCA_027023255.1. Lineage (GTDB taxonomy): Archaea > Thermoproteota > Thermoprotei_A > Sulfolobales > NBVN01 > WAOL01. The sequence goes on along the minus strand of JALVVU010000107.1, from coordinate 29,719 downwards.
CGTCCGGATCCCAGATGATTATTTTCCTGTTGTTGAAAGTTATGGAGAGCCACTCAGCAACCTCGTCAGTAGTTACCTTCGAAAGACGCTCGGGCGAGAAGAACTCAGGGTCTGTAAGGAATTTCCTCATACCTAACCTATAGAGAAGGTCCGCCCCGTGAAAGAATTCGCCATTGACAAATCCCTCGAAAGGTTGATAACGACTTGTCCTGTGATCTAATGCGACCATGCACAGGAAATACCTAAGAACGTGCTCCTTATCACTGCCTACTGGAGGGTAGTATCGTTCATCCGTGAAGTCATCTAGTTTTGTGCTCCTCATTAACTTACCCATGATTAAGGCAACATGCGCTATTCTTCCGTAATTTAGCCTCACATCATACGCGGGAAAGTCACTCAAGGTTCTCACCAAAATACACTCCTTGATACGTCTTGTGGGGCGGCTTAACTAGTTTAATGAAAACTAGTTGTGCCATGCGGGCATTTCTCTCAAGGGTAAGCCCATAAGGGTTAATGACGTGAAGAAGAGCCTCACCCCTACCTACGTACCCAGGATCCCAGACGGTGCACATGAGTACTACGCCTGAACGCAGTAGTGTAGACCTAGGAAAGCATAACGCGACAGTGTCTGAGGGAACTTCAACAACCTCATTGAACATTACCTTATACACGCCGGATGTAAGGCTCCACACACCCCCGTCATCAGGTATGGGCTCGTATCTCGGCAGGATACGCTCCCTCACACCAAGTACGAGCTTTCCTTTAATGCTGTACACTTGCTTCACGGTGAGGTCAACGCCAGCAGGTTGTATCTGAGTGTTTGGATCTGTAAGCATTTTCACGAAATTAGCAGCATCCCTGCCGGGTACGGCCATGCGTTATCACTCAATACCATACCTTAGATTCCCGAATTTTGGTGTTTCGGGTTAATCGGGTTTTCCTAGCACCGGATACCTCACCGGTAGCTTCAACCTTAGCAGAAGTTCGCAGAGCATGCAGTATCTCCTGCCGAATGCCATCGGTGACCCGCATAAGGGGCACTGAGGTAGTTCCTTAGTTGGGTAAGCTAAGGTTTTACTTTCAAGCAAGGTTCTTACAGTTTTATCATACCAGTCAAGCACTCTAAGCAAGGTTCCTGGGCTTCTTCCTTCAATTTCATGGAGGTATTCCCGGAGTTTAGCACGTAGGGTTGGGGCGTGAATTATGTAGGGGCAGTCCGCCTCTTGGAACTTAAAACCGGTGGCGTATGCGTACGCGGTTATTTCGTATTCATATATCCTCCTTAATGGCTTCACCCTCTTGACGAAGTACTTACTTAGTGGCTTACTTAAGGGATGTAGCTGTATGAATCTAGTGAGATCTCCACGCATGAGGTCAGCGAGTATTGTCTGCACCTCATCATCAAGATTGTGTGCCGTCAACACACGATCATAACCGTACATTAAGGCATAATGATTCATGATTCTCCTTCTTAGAATGCCGCAGAATGTACACGGGCTTACGTTAATTCCAAGCTCGCGCGCTCTTAGCACTAACTCCTCTAAAGTATATCCAGCATAGGATTTGAAGGGAACTACATGTAATTCAATTCCAAGTTTGCGGGTTTTCTCTATTATCCATGATATATTTGACACGCGGTTATATCCTGGAATACCCTCTATTATGGTTATCACGCCAATGAGTTTAGGATCATGGATCCTAGTTATGATGTCCAGTAGTACGTAGCTATCCTTTCCTCCAGAAAGCGCTAATAATAGGCGATCGCCTTCATTGAACATGTTGTTGCGTGTTATTTCAGTAGTAACTCTGTTCACTAAGTCCTTACGTAGGCACTCGAGGCATAGTGCTCTGCCTGTGTGGCGTTGCAGGAAAATTGCTGGATTAGCCCCGCATACGTCGCAAATTATTTGTGATGGCGTAACATTCACCTAGGTAGCTGTGTGTCATGCAGCGGTAAAAAATATTTTAGAGAGATGAACCTTGAAAGCTGATGGAGGTGTGTAGGGTTATGGTCGATGCGTTAGTGAAGAAGCCGAGATTGATTAAGATGAGGGGAATTGAAACAGGTCTTCGTAAGGGAAGGGGATTCAGTAAATTAGAACTTGCGGAGGTTGGCTTAACGATTATCGAGGCAAGGAAGCTCGGGTTACCAGTTGACCCTAGACGAAGGAGCAAGCATGAGTGGAATGTTAAGATCTTACAGGAATATCTGGAAAGTCTAAAGAAAAGCTAAAATCATTTAGGCATAGGCATTACCGAAAACACAATTTCATGCTAGTCAGCAAGTCATCGTACTTCCTGATTTTAACAGAGTGAACTCCGGTTGCCGAAAGTACCTTCAGAGCAGTTTCATACCCACCAAGTGCTGTTAGGGCGCTCCTTATTACATTATGGAGCTTAAACTTACGTTTAAACATGCTGGCCTCAGCCATGAAAGCGTGAGGAAGCTCCTCAGGGTCTATGTGTTTGAGAATGCTGGTCAATGCACGAAAAACACGTGAAATAGCATAAAGACCTCCCCCTGTTAACGGTTTTACAAGCGAGGCAGCGTCGCCAAAGAATAACACATTGTTATCAGCAACTAGACTGTGGGGTGAGTCAATAGGTATTAATCCCCCAAATCGATCAAGAATGTCTCTCACACGATAACCCTCCTTCTCGAGTGCATGTAGTATCCTTAGAACCCCAGCGTACGCGTTAGAGCCGTGTTGATCAGCAGTGCCAATCAATGCTATTTTATCGGTGAAAGGAACGCACCAACCGAAGAAATTACGACTAATCCTTCTATCAGCGTACACTATAACTGTCTCTGGTGATTTGTTAAGCGAAATTAGCCGCTGTATACCGACAAGGTTTCTAGGCTTGCTACAAAGGCTAAGGCTTCTTGCGAGTACCCGGGGTGCCCCTTCACATACTACAGCAATGTCGTACTCTATATGGTTCCCCTTATGATCAATTAAGATGTTACGATGAGGGTGAATTACCCTTACCTTATGCCTAAACTTAATGATCCCTCCCGCCGATAGAACAGCATCTGCAAGCTCCTCCTCTAACTTCACCCGATCTAACAGGTAAACAGGCTCCAGTAGCTTGAGGTAAATGATGCTTTGTCCTTTCATATCCCTAACAACATACTCGCGGAATTTCCTGACTACACAATTTCTTGCAATACTTCCCCATGCCTGCACGGTAGTCTCACTAACTAAGCCTGTACAATGCTTTGGAATACCAACTTTGGAATGTTCCTCAGAAACAAGTACATTCTGATAACCCGCGAGAGTAACCGCTAACGCAAAGGATAGTCCAGCCACACCCGCCCCAATCACATGTATACGCATATTGCATCGCTCTGTTCAGTATAGGGCTACTCCGACATTTAAGGACCTCAAGGTTAAATCAAGGTTATCAATATAATTGAGAGAAATCTACTCTAAATAAGACCTGTCAGTTATTTCGTAGTCAAATCTCGATGCACGTAGAGCCCTCACGATGTACATGAAAGCCCTCTCAGGGTTCGTGTGTTTGCCGCAGGAATAAACATCGACTGTTGCGAATGAATGCTCTGGCCATGTATGTATAGTTATGTGTGATTCTAGAATTACTCCTACAACGCTGACTCCTGGCACAATGTGCCAGGCTTTGACGTCAAGTAAGGTCATCCTACCCTCGCGCGCGGCATTCCTGACAACATCAACTAAGTAATCAGGATTTGATAGCAAGTCACTATCGCAGCCGTATAGATTACCGTAAACATGCTTGCCAAACACCTTGTATCCTGGCTTGACGCCTACCTCGTATACTTGTCCTGCCTGCGTCATTACCCCCAACCCCCTTTAAATAGGGGGGTACCCTATTTAAAAGTTTATCCCCCCACACCCTACCCCCTCATACGTTGATATAAGGATTATTTTAGAGTGTGCGTGAGCCAAGGAATTTTTACTATAAGATATTGTTTAAGAGATCATTTTACCATATTCACGCTTTAGCTCGGGCTGAGTAAAGTAGGTATTAACATGAGGTTCTAAGAAGCGTTACTTATAATTAATTGTGATGGCTAGTACTGTATGAGGGATATTGCATGCCCATTCATTTAAAGGTAAATCAAGGTGATATAGCTAAGAGGGTCGTAGTAGCAGGTGACCCCGCAAGAGTTGAGTACATTAGTAAGAAATTCCTTGAGGAACCGCGCCTAGTTAACACGAACAGAGGCTTGATTGCATATACAGGAAAATACAAGGGAGTAAAGATCTCGATAGTAACACATGGCATGGGCGCCCCTTCAGCTCTGATAGTGCTCGAAGAACTCATACAGGTGGGGGCTAAGGCCGTAGTCAGGTTAGGATCCTGTGGAGCGATGGTGCCTGGGATGAAAATAGGTGACGTAGTCATACCTACGGGCGCCTCATACTATCCTGGAGGGGCGTATTACCAATACTATAAGGAGCAAATATGTGCACCTGCAGTACCGGACTTCAGCCTACTAAGAGCGTTAGTGGATACGGCGGAGGAAAAAGGCTTAACTTACAAATTGGGTCCGGTACTAAGTAGCGACGCATTCTACGCGGAAGACCCAGATTTCGCGAAGAAATGGGCTTCTCGAGGAGTTATTGCCGTAGAAATGGAGTGTGCAGGGATATTCTCGATAGGTCTTATGAGGGGAATTAAAACGGCATCACTGCTTCTGGTAAGCGATTCGTTAGTTGAGGACCTGGGTTTCGCCGATGCTAAGGTGCTGAATAAGTACGCGGACAAGGCAGCTGAGGTGACACTAGACGCGTTAACGAAAGTGAAAGTCTGAGACTTTCAGGATATTACGGATTTTCTTAGAATATTACTTTCATTGATGTTAGGGAATCTCGTAAATTCTCCAGAAACTATATATTGAATTAACTCGTCCTAAAGTCAGAGGATAGGTGAAAGTATGCCTGAAATCGATGAGCTAATTGAAAGTGAGATTAGGAGACCCACGGTATTCATTGATGAATCGGTACTGTACCCAGAGTACGTCCCTAAGAGACTGCCCCACAGAGAAAACCATGTAAGGAAAATAGCGGCGTTCTTCAAGGCTTTCTCTGACAGCCCGGGCAGAACTTCTGTCAGGGTCGTCCTCGTAGGCCCTGTAGGTACGGGTAAGACGGCAACCGCGATAGCCTTTGGCAGGGCATTTTCTAGAATGATGCAGAGGAGGGGTGTACTCCTAAGATATGTCCACGTGAATTGCTCTAAGTCGTCTAATCCCGCCTCTATTTTTAGGGACATAAAGAATCAACTTGGGCTACCACTACCTGACCGTGGATTATCAGCGCGTGAAATGGCCGTAGGATTACTTAAGATGCTTGAAAGAGAGAATATGTATGTGATAGTAACGCTCGACGAAATAGAGTATTTCATAAAGTCCTCGAGTCCTTCAGGAAGGTTCCTGCTACTGAGGTTCTACGATGTCTTCAAGGAGGATGTCAAGAGAATGAACTTCATTTACGTAACCAGGGGGTCTCCCACAGGCATACAGGCAGTGCTAGACAGTATAACGGGAAGTTACTTAATGGAGAATGTAATACCCTTCCAACCCTACACGGCAGCAGAATTGATGGATATACTAAACGACAGGGTTAAGGAAGCATTTTACGAGGGTGTGGTGGACGAGGAGGTTGTGGAGAGCATAGCCCGTCTAACAGGCTACGATACAGGCGGGGACGGTAACGCTAGGAAAGCTATAGCGATACTCCATGCGGCAGGCAAGTTAGCGGATAAGGAGTTAGCTGAGGGGAGGACATCAAGAGTCACAGTGGATCACGTTAGGGCGGTCGTTGCGCAGGAATATCAGTCACTGATAGATGTACTAGACAAAATATACCACCTTGAACTACATGAAATACTTGTCCTTAAAGCGATAATACTAGCGCTCCACAGGACAGGTGAAAGTTTCATACCTATGGGGGAGATAGAGCGTACTTACCGTGAAATATGCGAGGAGCTAGGCGAGGAACCCCGAAAGCACACCAGAGTATACATGTTGGTGATGGATCTTAAAAGAAGAGGCATAATAATAACTAAGACAAGCATGAAGGGTAGAAGGGGTAGAAGTACCTATGTTGGATTCGCTGCCGCGCCTCTTGATAGATTGCTTGAGAAACTGAACAAGGTGATAGAGGAGAAGAGGCTGATGAGATAATGAGGGAAGGCAGGGTCAAGATAGAGGAGGTTCTTGCTAGTAAGGGACGCGTTAAGGTGCTCAAAGCCATAATAAACTCAGGTGAGATCAACTTAACTCAAATACTTCATGTGACTGGGTTAAATTACAGAACCGCGGTTCGCCACATAGACTTCCTAATTAAAGCAGGACTCATTGAGGAATTAAGAATAGGTAGAGCTAGGATATACAGGCCAAGATGGATTGACCCAAGAATAAGGCTACTAGAAGAACTACTGAGTGAGTTCTAAGAGTGTATCACTTTTGAAGGTGAGGCTTTCTAGTTTTTAATTTAAGATTCCTTTAAATGGTCTTCAACACTTCTAGTTTCAGTTCCGATAGTAAGGTTTCCCTATTTCTTGAAGAATGCGTCGAGGCCTTTACCTTTAATTTCCTTTCGTTTCTTTCGTCTCCTGAGTTTCTTCTCAGCAACACCACCCTTAATCCCTTGCTGTTCCTCAGGTAACCTAGCTTCCTCCCTGACTTCCTTTGCGGGTTGAGCGTGTTTCTTCAGGGCTTCTTTAGCTGTTTCCCTCCAAATTTCAGCAGCCATTTTCGAGATGGTCGCAGCGTTCTGTGGGGAAAGGTATTTTATCATATGCTCGTCTAGGTTTAAACCAGCTGCGAGCCTTGCTGCGTACTCTGGATTACGGTCAAATATTATCTTGATGTACGGCAGCACATCATTCTTTACCTTCCTTTTGGAAGCAAGTATGTGACGACCTATAACCTCGGCTACCCGCTCCCGCAACTGCCTCATTTCCTTAGTTCTTGACATAAGCAGAATCTTTTGTGGAAACTGATACTTAACCCACTTGTATCTAGCTTTCGGGTCATTAACTATGGATAGTGCAACTCCCGCGGTCATTAACTCTATAGCGTAAGGTAGTAGGTCCCATGATCCGCTCCTTACTATCCGTCCGAAGAATACATCGGCGCGTGAAAGTTTCTCGTACGCTCTCCATAGGTCCTCCGGGTCAGTAATTTGAAGAGGTAAGTTCTCGTTAATCCACTGCATTAACTCATCGGGTGACAGATCCGTTTGTGATGCTGCTTGCCGCGCTTGCCAAGCGTACTTGGAGATAAATATCTTGCGTACAACCTCATAAGGAGCATAGACTCTATCGCGGTACCTGAGTACCGCCTTACATATCTTCAGTGTTACCCTACCGAATCCCTCAGCTACGGCCTCTAAGTCGTTTATTGCTGAGCGTAAGTCTCCCTCAGCCCTCTCGGCTATGAAGTTAATTGCATCCTCATCGCACTGTATTCTTTCGAGCTCGCATATTCTTCTTAGGACTCTCTTAACGTCAGTCTTAGTGAGTCTCCTGAAGTTCACCATAAGGGATGCGTCCCTTATCGGCTTTAGTTTCTGTTCCCACGCATTATTGGCGGTCATCACTACGGGATTCTTGGTTATTTTGATTAGATCAAGTATGGCCTGTATCGCGCCCTCATCGGCTAGCCTCGAGAGCCCATCCACCTCGTCAAGCAGTATAAGCTTTCCTCGACCGGTAAGTCCACGCTGTGTTGCTGCGACCTTAGCTATTCTCTCTATATCGGTTGCCCTCCTATAGTCGCTAGCGTTCATCTCTATTAATTCGTAACCGAATTCATTAGCTAGTGCCTCTACGAGGGACGTTTTGCCGCATCCTGGCGGTCCATTAAACAGGGCGGCTTTCTTTACTGGGTTGCCTGCAACCCAACTCTTTATCCACTTAAGCGCTACTGCTTTGGCTTCACTCTGATTTACGACGTCGTCAACGCGTTTCGGCCTGTACTTTATCACCCATGGAAGTCTGGGCATGATTGTGGCACCTTTTGTTGTTTGAGCATTACTTTTGCTTCCTCCTCAGACTTTTGCCTAACATAGCTATTCTCGCTAGTAACGTATTCAGCTGGATCTCGTCGTCAGCCCCTTCCACAATCCTAAACTGTATCTCCCCTATGTAGTCAGCAATGTCTATCCTCGCAGGTTCCGGTATGTCGAGTTCTGAGCTGAAGATTTCCCTGTGCATTTGCTTAACTATGTCGGTTCCTGAGAGGCCGTAAGTGGCCATAAGGTTCCTAAGCATATCCCTCGCCTTGAGGAAATTACCTTGGAGTGCCGTCCTAATCATTTCTCTAACTTCTCTTGGGTGAGCTAACCCCACGACCTTGTACACGTTAGCAACGGTTACTTCACCTAATGCAGCTGATGACTGGAGTATGTTTATGGATCTACGCATGTCACCCTCGGAGATCTCGTAGATAGCCTCGAGGGCATCTTCATCGCACTTAACTTTCTCTTGATCACAAATCCACTTCAGCCTAGCTATCACATCTTCCTTCTTCAGGGGTACGAACCTAAATACTGCGCATCTCGATTGTATCGGCTCAATTATCTTGCTTGGGTAATTGGCTATTAGTATGAAGCGTGTTACCTCAACGTACATCTCCATGAGCCTTCGCAACGCTTGTTGCGCGTCAGCAGTCATGTTGTCTGCCTCATCCAGTAGGACTATCTTGAACGGTATGTTTGCCGGTAATTTACTCCTAGCAAATTCCTTTACCTTTGTTCTGATTACGTCAATGCCTCTTTCGTCCGAAGCGTTTAACTCAAGCATATACATTCTATAATCCTCGCCGTACAAATCATGGGCGAGAGCGTGAGCAGCTGTTGTCTTACCTGTTCCGGGCGGTCCAGCAAATAGTAGATGCGGCATATTCCTCTCCTTCACAAACAACTCCAGCCTACGTACTATTTCCTCTTGGTTAACTATTTCCTTAAGGCTTCTTGGCCTATACTTCTCAGCCCATAATAATTCCGCAAGAATCTTTCTAGACCTTGCTGTTGACAGGATTGACCACCTAAGAAATAGATTGTGCTACGTGATTAAAAATAGATCCATCATCACATTGTCGTCCCTACCGCTTAGGCTCAGCTATCCTCTTAATGACGGTAGCTTGTGCAGTGTTTCCATCGATCCTAGTTATTCTAATCCGGACCCTCTCGCCCGGAACAGCTTTCGGTACCGCTATCCTAATGCCGCGATAGTGAACCACACCGCGACCTAATTCATCCATCTCATTAATCATTACGTTTACTTCGTCACCGATCTGCAGGGCTCTCTTCCTACTACCTTGTTCCTCCCTATGATATATGCTGAAGCGCTGAACATCTACGCTATAAGGGTTGGAGTAACGTCTATACCTAGTCATTCATTTACACCCGGCTACAGGGAGAGTCTTCAAGTTAGTCACGGCATTCCCTTGCCTTTAGGGTTAAAAAGGTTGCTGTAGGTGTGTTTCAAACACCTTTTAGGGATTGTGCTTAACCATCAAGAGTATTAAAGACGTGCATACTTAGGTTAAGGTAGGGGATGTGGTGATGGAGGCCATAGTAATTCATCTTACGTTCGATAACGGCTCTGACGTGGAAATAAGCATGTATGATTCTAAGGGTAGATTAGTGAAGAGGGTACTTAGCCCCTCGAGATCATTTATAGATTTACGAAGTTACTGTGAGTCATTTTTAATTTCAAGATATGTTCACAGGCCGGGTGGCCTTATAGTAATTCAATGTGTGCAGGGTGCTGACGCTTGAGTAGCGTGGTCGACGTTTTGGAGGAAAACACCCGTAGCAGAACGGGTAAGCATAAAAGGAGGGTTCTGTTCTATGTGTTGAGAGGAAAGTGTGAGGAGCTTAAGTATGACGTGGTAAGGAAGGAGAAAATGAAGGGTCTTTACGCAGTCGGGGATGCTTTTAGAGAGACAATTAGGATTCCGGAGGATGCCGTCGTGGTTGTACTGGATGTTAGGTTAAATAGCAGAGGACACATAAAGGGGGAGGTTAAGGTAATTGACTCTAAGGGGGAGGTCTTAGGGGAAGCCGTCTACAGGAAGTTAAAGGTGCGTTTCAAGTACTTAATTAGTGAAGAAGTGATAGATTTTGTTAGGTGCGTCTTCAGAAAATTAAGATTACCGGTGAAGAAGTATGCCATTGTCTCCAACAGACGAGCCTGAATTAATTAGGAATAGAATGATCAGAGCTTTCAGCGAAGCTGGGTTCTTCATTTTCTCAAAACACGAGCACCAGCTCGTCAGCAGGATATTAAGGCAAAGTAACCTTCATCACATACTGAGAGTGAATGTCCTAGACCCTAAGAAGGGTTTGTTCATAGTGGAGATAGATCCTAGGACATACGTGATGAAATGTCATGATAAATGCATAGTGATGGATGTTCTCGATCAGCAATGCTACATAGAGTGTAAGGAGAGTAGCAAGTTATCTATACTTAAGGAGGTTATCCTCAAATTAAGTAAGGAAAACAGCAGTAACTCAATGATCCCACAGGTTTAACGGGTGAGGGGGATGGGCTTCAAGCAGGTAATACTTGTCAGGACAGACATCAGGATGAGCCGGGGAAAGTTAGCTGCACAGGTAGCACATGCGGCGGTCGCGGCGGCGTTCGAGGCTTACAAAGTGAGGCGGGAGTGGTTTGAGAGGTGGTTTGAGGAAGGTCAGAAGAAAGTTGTCCTGAAGGGGGGATCGGAGGAGGATCTCCTTTTCTACTACAACAAGGCTAAAGGCATGGGTTTACCTGCGGTCATCATAAGAGATGCTGGACATACTGAGCTTCCTCCAGGAACGCTAACGACCGCAGGTATAGGTCCGGCCCCATCTGAAATCGTGGATAAGGTGACAGGGAACTTGAAGCTTCTTTGACGGAGGGATGCGCATTGCCCACATACGAAGTTAGCAGGAATGAATTGGATAAATTCGTAGGTATGACAGTCTACGGAAGGCCGGAGATCTACATAGATTCAGGGGTTACCTTCAAATTCACGCCAACTTCATTTAAGGTATTTGAGGTAGGAGATGACGGGTCTATAGCAACGCCACTAAGCGATACTGAAGGCGAGTACGTATGCAAGCGTAGGGAATCCGTCAGGTACGTCCTATGTAAGGTGGGTGTCTCGACCAAAGATGCGGTTGACGCACTCACACGGGCAACAGGCATGAGAGTGGGTTACGCCGGCCTGAAGGATGTTAACGCTTTCACATGTCAGTACGTAACCGTTAAGTGCAGGCCAGGGCTTCGCTTGAAGAAGAAGTACGTATTATTAAATGGCGCTGCCCGTTTCTACTTTAAGGACGTCAGGCAGTTCATGATAAAACGCGGTGACTTAGAAGGCAATGTGTTCGAAGTCACTATAGATGAGATTAACCGTGTAGAGGGGGGCATGCTACGCAGGGCCTTGCAGGTGGCGTCAACAGCACCTTTTCCGAACTTCTATGGGTACCAGAGGTTTGGGTCCCGGAGACCTGTATCCCATATTATTGGGCAAAAACTCCTTGAAGGGGACTATAGGGGGGCTGTTGATGCCTTATTGGCACCCACAGCAATAGATAACGAGTCGCGAAGGGTGCTGAGGGCAAGGAAAGCCTATGTGAGAGGGGACTTAAGGGAGTCCTACGCGCTGTTTCCAAGGTCCTTTCACTTAGAGCGTCGAGTACTGAGGGCGATTATGCGTGGCAAATCCTTCAGGGAGGCCATAATGGCGTTGAGTCCGTGGTACCTGAGGTTCTTTATTGAAGCGTATCAAGCTTACCTATTTAACCTTGCGTTGAGTAAGGCGATAGCGTATTCGGACGGTCTAGATAATCTGGTGTCTAAATGCGAGGTGTTTCCCCTGCCTAAGCCTGGGTTAAGTAAGGATGAGTGCACGCGCTACGTCATATCAGTAATGAAGGAAGCTAACTTCAAAGCCCTCAGCGAATTCAGGAAATTCCTACGTAGCGGGGCAAGAGAAACATACTTTAACGTCCACAACCTGTCTTGGGAAGTAGTTAATGAGAGACTCTTGATGCGCTTCATGTTGCGTCCAGCAACCTACGCTAGTACAATGCTTCGTGAGTTCTTGAGGGATGGGCTGAAGCTAGTCTAGATTTAGATGCCTGTTCTAATTCTAACGTTCATACCCGTTATCTTAGAGAGCAGATCCTCTAACACGGCAGTGTTTGCCGGGAGGTATCTGCTGTCTGACCTAGGTATCCTCACGATGTGTTCGATGGTGCCATCAGGCAACCATAAGGTGTTCACGCCAATAACCCTGGCAGGGTACATGAGCTGCCGTGCTATCTCACGTAGGTCTCCGTGAGCCTTGTTGATGACCCTTACCCTAGTGTTTAGCCTCTCGCTTAGCGCTCTCCCTAACCTTCCAAGGATTCTTGGGTGAATGTTAGAGTCGGTTGCCTCTATGATGAGTACTAACATGTTACGAGTCAGTATTGATTTAATGTACTTCGCATCCTTAAGGAACCGGAAATCGGGTCTCTCCTCTAAGTTCAGCAGTTCCCTCATAACATCTACTTCATACTTCTCTACCTCCCCGCTCTCCACTAGGCGCTGACATCTGGGACACAGCACACCCGTCCGCACGCACACATGATCTAGCGGTATCTTCACTTCGTATCAACTCGCTACCTAACTTTGTTTTCACTAACCACACTTGGATCTAACCTTTAAACCTTTCGCGTCCTATACCTGCCTAGAGGGGGTAAGGTAAGGCTTTAAAGTCCCTCAACCAACGTAAGGGCAGGGTGAGGTGAAAGAATGCCCATAACGGATCCGGAGTTACTTAAGATCGTTGAAGCAAGAGTGCTGAACAAGATGGTCTGCCGTAGGTGCGGAGCCCTGAATCCCATGGGGGCTAGAAAGTGCCGCAGATGCGGAAGTAAGGACCTAAGGCCTAAGAGAAAGAAGTTAGGCAGGTAATCCGCATAAGTTCCTTACCCGTATTTTATTTGCTAGCCTTCACATAGAGATTCCTGAATCCCTGAGCCTCTTGATTATCAATTTAGACTCGTACTCATCGAAAAGGGAGAGCCTCTGACGAAGTAACTCCTTACGTATCTTGAGCTTTCCATTCTTAATTAAGTCGGACAGATATCTGAGGTCCTCCAAGTCTTGGTCGCGGCCAGCCTTAGCCTTTAGGACCAGATAATCCTCAACACGTATCATCCTCACATCAACACCGGCTACAGATAACGTTTCAGCATCATCAAGTATCTCCTGAGGCACGTAGAAGTCGTAAATATTCTCATGCAACTCCACGGTTACTTCCTCCTCATCAATTGGGCACTTAAGCTGAGGACCACCCCACTCATTTTGACCGAGGAAACATCCGAGGGTCTCCGCAGCGTTAAGCACGACATCCTCATCAAAGGACGGCATTATACTCGTGGTGAATAAGTCTACATCATCTTCTAACTCATGAAACCCTAAACGCACCATGTACACAGTACTACCTATTACAACACCATCTATTCCATTCTCACGCAACTGCGCTATTGTCTTAGCCAAGGATTTCCTACTATATCCCATCGCTACTCACCTATACCTAACCCTACGTACCTACACTAGCAGGAATTAAACTTTATAGCCCAGTCAAACATGACTATCACGGGGCCGGGGTGGCCGAGTGGTCTAAGGCGGCGGGCTGCAGTGGTGCGCGTAAGCCCGTAGTAACCCGCTCTTCCGCGGGTTCGAATCCCGCCCCCGGCTCCACACCCGCATAATCGCATTCCTTCTAAGCTTGTCTCATTCTGTTGATAAGCTCTTGGGCTCATTGTTTTCTATCTTTGTTCCCTACCATATTATTAGGGCTATTAGTGTGGCCAGATAGAGGTTCTACATATCAGCGATGAAGAGGGCCGAGAGTATTAGTTCCCTAGGATGTAGAAACTCCTCCTTAGAGAGGGCATTTGTCTGGTTTCATTATGGAATATATATATAACAAGCCTGTTTGCTCATGATTCTTTAATGTGTTCTCTCAAGTGTTAGGGAAGCATGTTATATGCAATTGTTTTAATAAAATTCAAATATTTAATTCATTAGGAGATACATCTGTGTGGGCGAATGCAATTTTCATGCTACTTGGTCTTGTTTTGTTTGTTAGGCAGTTTATTTTTACCTGTAACTCATGCAGGAAGCGCCTATGAAGTTCGCCAGGAAGACCATGTAAAGGTTATTATCCATCTCACTACTGGTGCTGACCCTTGGCTTAAGCATAATGTTGCAAGGATTCATAATCTTGCGGAGGAATTGGTTTCCAAGATTGTTAAGATCCTTGATATCAAGGGTGATGTAAGCATTAACATAACCATATACTCCATAGAGTATTTCAGGGAACCTGAGAAACGTCGTTACGTGCCTTACTTCCCTAAGATCACTGAGAACGGTGTGGCGGTTATTTACGTGCCTTACAAGCTGAGATATCATATCTTTGGCATGAATGTTACGGAAGATTATGAAAACCTTAATTACTTATTCCTCAGAATATCCGATGCGGTTAATGTGTACTTTATAAGGAACTATATTTCACCGAGTTTTAACGACGTAGCAGCTAATTTCAGGGAGGGTTTAAACCTTTACCTAACAATGAAAACATTACCAGTAGAGGCTATTGAGCTTGAGATGAGCGGTTATCCTAACGAACCCGTGCTTTACCTATTTGATCATAATGCTGACATACCGTTGAAGGAGGCCTTTAGTAGATTAACTGCAGGGAGTTTAGCCTACCGTGCAGAGATCGAAAGCTTTGCTTACTGGTTAATAAATAATTACGGTCTAAGTAAATACTTAAAGTTATATAAGCTAATGTGTCAGAGCCCAAGTACTAAATACTTTAAGGATGTTTACGGTTTAGGTCTTGATAAGTTAGAGGAAGAATGGCTTAATTACTTGAGAAGTAATTATAGGTATCCCAGTGATTATAATCCATTCTACAAGTATTTAGCGTTGACAAACACGACAATAGTATATGATAGTGACTACCCCCAATTAAGGGAAGTTGCACAACTAATTAAGAATGTAATGTCATTTAACTACGCCTACTTATACCCCCTTAATAATTCAATAGTTATCGAACCATCCGCTGAAGCGGGTGATTTAGCTAACTTATTGCTGAGGAGTAATGTTTTAGTTATCACTTTATCCAGCACCTCGTTGTTTAGGTCAGCAGTTAAATTAATGGAGGGAAACTACGTGGGTTATTGTAGCAATGGATTCAAGCTCCTAAACAAGTGCTACACAAACGCATCAGACATGCTAACACTGATAACGAACACGAATCAAGCAAAAGCACTAGGGATAATCACAGGAAACAACGCCACTACAATAATCAAATACATAAAGAAACGCCCGATATTTACATTGGATGATTATGCCTCAGGCTGCCTATACACAAATAACTCAGTGTACATCATATACCCATTAACATTACGGAAGATAAAAGCAGCAAGACCCAATCAAGTTCATTATCTAATGTATGTTGCCATAATTATCCTAACGTTATTAACTATCGCCCTCACATACCTCGTTATGAGGTGTAAGGTATGGAACCAGTAGTGCAGGCAGTAAATCTAACAAAATACCATCCTCTACTTCCTAAGAGGTTCGCGGATTTAAGAACATTAGTAGTACTATATTAGACCTAATTCCAGAAAAGAGTTCTAGCTCCTGATAATGCGTCCTTCAGGTCTCTAGGGGGTGAGGTCTACCGCATCATAGGTTCTAATGGATCTGGCAAAACAACCCTGCATAAATAGCTTGAGGTCTTTTATATCCCATATCAGGCAAGCTAATGATATTAGGTTAATGATGGTGTGAAGGAGCATAAGAGAATGCCAGAGAAATTCTTGTACGGTCATTTGCCTAGGATATTTTTGAGGAGGATTGGGTGCGGTTTAGTGCCCCGCATCTTGGGAATCTTATCACCTCCTTGTTTTCGTTGTCTGGTTTTGGCGTTCCATAGTAGTTTAGGATTGCTTTTCCGCGTCTTTTTGGACTAGGTTTACGTATATTTTTCTATTTCATTATTTTCTCGGTTTTATGCCCCCATGATTTTCATGAATATTCTTTCGGGTAGGCCTTCTTTTATCAGGAGTGTTGCTTGAGGTGTTGAGGGTGGAGTTTGACTCCGGCTCCAAAACACAAGTATTATGTGCTCTACAATAAGATTATAGGTTAATGAAGTCATTTTTCTTCAGACTTCCTTAATTGTGAGTTGTCATTGTTTAGTGAGTATATGGTGTTCAGGTCTATGACGTAGTACTTTCCTTTAGTTTGGTCATATATTACATCGTTGCGGTGTTCGTTTGCAATGGTTATGAAGTCCTCTATGTTGTGGAGTGTTACTTCTGCCACGCCTGAGTTATCTACGGTTCCTCTGATTAGTTTACCCTTAAGTCGCTCTTTCAGGATCTCTTCAACGTTTTTCTTCTCCTCCTTTCCATGTTTTAGTAGTAGCCCTATGGAGATCGCTGTAGTTACTCCTAAGATTACGGAGAGTGGTAGTAATGTTGCTCTAGCTGATGAAGTGGGTACTGTGAGGCCCATGATATTGACTGTTGTTGGTGATTTCAGTGTTGTTGAGTTTTCCTCTACTTCTTTCAGGTTCTTGGTTATTACGTAGGTTCTTCCGTCGTCATTTATTTGGAGAGTTACGGTAGGGCTCATTTTTGAGCGTAGTGTCTTATTGTGTAGTAGAGTCTCGACTGACGTGTCCATAATTATTGTGATATTATGCTTATCTCGTCGGACACCTATTTCCTTTTCAATTGTCGTGATATCTCTTAGTACTTTGGTGAAGTTTATACTTATGCATGCCGTGAAACCATTTGCTCGATTGTTACTTTCATGCTGTATCTTCTCCACGTCTATGACCTTGTCCCAGCCCTCGCTCCTCAGTATTGCCCTAGGCGTTACTTCGTATTTACTACTAAGTGCAGGGGGGCTTGATTTAATGTTGTACACGAAGCAAATGTTTAGTTCCTTCACTAACCTAGTGTAAAGCGGTTCGCCAGTACTCACGTTGCTTCTGTTGCCGTAAAGTAGGGAGGGCTTAACTGAAGCATTGTATGAGACCTCAGTTACGTATTCTACCCTGTAATTACTGACTGTATGTACCTGATATTCAGGCGTTCTATAAGCAATAATCATTTCTACTAGCGTTAATGTAAGTAGCGCAAGTAATATGACCGAAAGCACCTGCACATACTTAACAATGTCTTTCTTTACCAAAGCTTCATGACCTCCAACTGTAATACAAGGGCGTACAGAAGCACTGTTAGTGATATAAGTAGCGCAGACATCCTCGGGAATCCGCCCACACTTTTCGTTAATAATATCACTGGCAGACCCACCAGGGGCACCTTAAACGTCATCTTACCCACAACATATTTTTGGGGTATTGGGTCGGGATCCACGTCATTGTTGGCGTCTCCCTTGAAAACGTAGGACCTCGTTCCATTATAATGCACTATGCCTACAACCCTGTGTATAACTAAGGATCTTTCACCAATGTAAACAGCAATTGTACCATTCTGGAGTTCCTGGGTTGGTGTGACTAGCACCACGTCCCCTACATTCAATGTTGGGGTCATACTGCCGCTAGTAACTACCGTTAATCTCCCTCCAGAGACTAGTAGAAATAGTATTCCTCCAGCTACGGCGATATTGAGAATAGTCATTGTTACATGGAATATCCTTTTCAATGCTCCGGTGCGTTTGCTTAGGGTTAAATTATAAACCTCCCTAAAACTTAAGCGTTTGTTTCGCATCATCCACAGTAGCGCCAACTGTAGTAGCGACATTAGCATGTATGCTAGGGGCCTAACGTGTCCTTGCTGAACTGGAAGTACAGGCATCACAAATACGTAAGCCTTGACTAGCGACATGTAAATTATTGGGAGGATAGCCCCACCGACGTAAGCTAGTGTTGTGAGAACGGTACTCTCCGCTAACAGCGGGAAGAACCTGTTAATGGTAAAGGGTATAATGCCTCCAGTGATTAATGGGAAAAATGAGAGTAGCCTGGTTACAGGAATATAGGCTAAAGCCATAATGATGGTAATTAAAGTGATTAGGAATGCCCGTGTCTTAGGACTACGTAGTTTATCAACGCGGAATATGAGGGTTGTGCGTAGGCTCTCAAGAGCGGTAATCATTGGGAGGGTCCTTAAGATATTGATCACGATATTCATGGTACTTACTGAAAGCAGATTCAATCCGAACCCCAGGTTCAGACCCACGACAACATCCGTGGCGAAACGTAATGATAGTAACGATAGGAGAATCACAAGGAGTTTATCCTTAACAATGTTTCTGACTATAATTGTTGACTTAATCAGTAATACAGCCGCCAGTAACCAGATGATTGCTGGTACGACGTACGCTGACATTCCTCTTAACTCTATGAAAGATATAGAGTAAGCAAGTATAGTCGTAAACATACCTATAACAAACAGTATCTTTCTCTCTTTCTTGTCGTTGCTTAGTCCGTGCACAGTGCTTCAGTACCCCTTATTACAGATTTGTTATCTAAGTATATAAGTTCAAAATATATACATGAATTTTAAAGGAAAAATACAGTTCTGCTTACGGAGCCTACTTGTCATGATGAGTATGTTACGCTCCGCCTGTTATAGTGGTTGTGGGCGACATTACACTGTCGTACTCGTTCCACTGAATGGCGTACATTGTTATTGATACTGTGAGATTAGCGTTTTCCGGTGCATCCTGTAGCACCACTATCTCGAGGCTAATGTCTGCATAGTCACCGGGGTGTAACTGCTTCCCGAAGTTGTCACCCCACCATATTAACACGTCAGGCTTACCATCACCCGTAAGGTCTAACCTCATACCAGTGCTGCTGGTGATCTCATACGTAGTTCTTCCATGTATAACTACTTTCCAGATCTTCAGCGGTATCGTTCCATCGTTTTCCACTGCAAACGCCACGTGGGTATAATACCATGGGTACCCGTTGTGTATCGTTATGTTTAGGGTATCTAGGTCACCGTCACCGTCAGTATCGTAGAAGTGTGCTGATGTACAACCAACATCCTTCGCGTCGTCTATTCTCTCAGCACCTACGGACCCATTTGTTAGGTACGTGGCGTTCCAGTCTAAGCTTCCAGTGCCGCATTCGTCCTTTACTATCTCGGAGCCTGGCTTGAATCTCCAGTGCAGTTCACCAGTATTCACACCTACGTTAATCTTTAGGGTTTCAGACCACATGGCTAAGGCTCCTGTTACTATGGCTACTATCAGTAGCGTGTAGGCTACGGGTTTTAGTATGTATGCATTACTCATTTCTCACACCTATATGCATTATCGAATAATTTTTCATTCAAAATGTTTTTCATTTTTAGTTACACCTGAATTATTCATTAGGTGTTTTAGTCTCCTGATACCTCGTTCCACTGGGCGAAGACCAGAGTTACTTCGAAGGAGTAGTTTTGCTTCTCACCGGCGCCCTGCAGTACGTCAACGGTTAATGTATACGTTGAATTCCCTCCCGGATGGATTTGCGTATCTGTAGGTTTGTCTAGAGAGACCGAGAGTGCTGATGTTGGGTACTTACCTATACTACTGCTGTACAGCTTTACAGGGATCGTACCTACGTTATCAACTACTAGCGTTATTACTGCATGGTAGCCTGGGTATGCATTCGTTATCGTGACGTTTAGCTTAATTACATCGCCTTCTTTATCTTCTTTCTCTGCCTGCACATAGCACCTAGCTACATCCTTACCCTCATCATTACTGAATTTTGAGTTCGGGATCTGAGGGTCGGCACCATTATCATTGCAACTCCAACTACTCCACTTAACGTCTACCTCACCAGTGTTCACGTTTACATTCACTTTCAAGGTCTCGGACCACATCGCAGCTACCGCGCCTATTGAGGCAATAAGTAGTGCGAGTGACGCGAGACTGAAGATTTGCGTTCTGTTCATGGCTTTTTACCTGCAAGTATCCTTAAGTGTATATATGTATAAAATGTTGTGCAGATATAATTTAGAACAAAAATATAGAGATAACATACAGACCTAAACTACGGATCTCTGCTCCTTAACTGCGATAGAAATTGAGGTAAGACTTAATATCCTGCCTTATTCTAGAGGGTAATGGGGCCCGTCGTCTAGCCCGGTTAGGACGCCGCCCTCACACGGCGGAGGTCCGGGGTTCGAGTCCCCGCGGGCCCACCAAAAGATTCACGATGGATAACTCCTCCAAGATTAATCCATATGATAGGGTTCGAATCCCAGGTTAGCGGAAGGTATTACAGAAATGTTAGTTTTAAATCAGGAAAGACAGGATGTTGTGCCTGCGTTTTAACCATTAAAAAGTGGTTAAAGGGGTACTACCTGTATAGTCCATGGATAGCATTCCTACGTGTATGATACTAAGATATATTAAGGGAAATTCTGAAAGACAAGGTATTATGTAACATTAACAGTTGTTCCCCTTAATCACTGCGTCATTTATGTTCTCTATTAATTTAACGTAACTACACAGATATATTGCTATACGGGTACTTAAGGAGTGAGAATATCAAACTACTTAGTTCAGGTAATCTTGGGCGGATTATTATTGTGTGCAAGCAAGTCAGGACATGTTATCTTATCAATAGTTTAGCATTGAAAGCCGTTGGTCGCGTAGATGCACCGCCTGAGTTGAGCTAATATAACTTATTAATATTAATAACTTAAAAATAAATTTACTAAAATCACCTTAACTCAGGCAGCACTGTTATAATATGTTCCTCTAAGGAATTGCTTATTAGTGGACTAGTAGCGATTGTATAAAATCTCGTACATCTAAGTTTAATGATAGTTGCGTTTAATGATGGAGTAGTCTCCAAGACTTCTATGGTGTGTGGCTTAAAGCTTCTAGGATGGGACAACGGCGTAATAAATTACAAAATATCTCAAAACATCATCTATTATCTGGAGTATAACCCTACAGTTTCTGAGGGTTAGTAAATCATTGATTTTTTGATTTTTAGTTACTATGTACTTCATCGACCCCATTCCCTACATAGGGAAACAAGGTTAACCTTAAATCCTACGATTTAATGCTGTTATCCGGAGCCGGGTCGTCTAGCGGCCAAGGATGCGGGGCTTTGGACCGGCTACCCGGGAAGAGCCCCCGTGACCGGGGTTCGAATCCCCGCCCGGCTACCACCTCACACGGTTTATTTTATACATGTTTAATTACCGGAAGGGATATCTCGTGACAGTTAAGTCCTTGTTTTTGAGGACTTCCGTCTATAATGATATTGAGTTTAGGGTGCGTGTTATTCGAAAAACCTTATTGCTCGGACTAAAGTATCTTCCAAGAGTTCCCATTCCTCTTTACCAAGTATCACTACGTTCGGAACCTTGTTCTTCGCCTGTATCTGTGCCACTAGATTTGATAGTTGTGAACGTATCCTTGATGGTACTATCATTACAGCCGGTAAGCCTACGTCCTTAGAAACAGCCATTACTGAACCTAGGGAGAGGACAGCATCTGTTAGGTTAACGTCGCCGCATAGAACACTAACGTACACCTCTTGGATATCACCTGTTTTCGAGGGAATCTCCATAACCAGGTTTAGTATGTGGCGCGCACCACTCTTTCCATGACGTACCACTCCTTCTTTTATCTTTACCTTCTCCTTAAACTTCAGCATGTTCCTTACTGAAGATTTCAGCTGGAAGGCTTCAGCACAACTGTTTCCTTCCAACATAGTAAATGCTTTATCTATGTAGCTTAGGAATAATTTTCCTTTAATGGTCACCTGAAATTGCTCTCTTCCATCACGTCTAACCGTCGTTACTAGGTTAGCATTCATGAGCTTCCTTAGGAATTTCTCAAGGCTTCGTGAGTTTAAGTTCACGTTATATAATATATGGGTCTTTAGCGCGAATCCTTGTTCGTTAATGAATTTAAGCATACTTATCATGATGTCGGCGCTGTTTCTACGCGTGTTCGTGTCCCAGTTTCTTCTATAGATTGAAGCCACGGTGATATGCCCCTGTCGATATCCTCCTATACTAGAGGGTGTATAATTCTTATGTATTAATTTTACAGTAGAACAGTAATAAAAAAGAACAATTCCAGCTTACTCCCTTCCGGCTTTCGGCTTAGGCTTTATTCCCATGTAACTCTTCAGCGCGTCTTAGTTCAGTGCTATGCGTATCACGGAAATGCCGAGCACTCCGAAACCAACGTAAGTATGTATGCCAGGTATTATAGTTGGTACGTATGTTCCCACTTTAGCAAGTAATGGCCCTATCAGTAGTAATATCCCTGTGATTCCAGTAATCACCCATAAAACGAATAGTGAAAGGGAAACTATCTTCCTAAGGACTATAATCCGCATCTTAGCCCTCACCCCTAACGCATGTGGTATTATTAAATTCAATTTTAGTTGCCCTCCAAATCCTCTTCCTCGTAGACAGCCTCAACCACGACCTTAGTTGGGGTGAAAGTTGAGGGAGTTCCGTGAGGGCATCGCGCCACTTCAATTCCTCTCCATCACAGACCCAAGAACCCGTACTTCAATAGATGTCCCGTTAATCTGCAGACTCTTACTCTCTAGACTGACGTTAGGGACGCTCTCAAAGACCTTATATGCGGGTGCTGTTGACTCCGTAAGTGATGTTGTCTGCTCCAGTGCTACTGAAGATACGTTTTCAACGATATAGTATTTCACAGCAACTCTTTCCTCAGTCCCATAGGGACATCCTGACCCATACTCGTACACTACTGTTACGGTGCCATTGCCCTGTATTCTGATGTAGAAGTACTCAACAGCAGTATATGGATCTAGGAGTTCGGTCTCGGACTCATTAACAATTTCGGCATTTGAGGGCGTACCTACACCTATCTCCCAGTCGCTATAAGGGCAAGGTTGTGTGTGCTTGAACTTAACAGTGATGTTGACTCTAGCTACAATGCCTGCCTCGGAGACGAATATCTCCGATGGGCAGACTATTAAAGTATCAGCACCTTCATGTGACTCGCTACATCCAGTAAACCATACTTCACTATCATTAGCAACGAAGGTTGTTGCGCTGGGCTGCGTGTATTGCCTAGGTGTACTGACTACATAATTCTCTAGAATATTTTGTAATTACTGGAAGCAACACTATCACTACGCATAGCACGATTGCTACCGCTATCCTAGCCCTCATCGCACTGACTTAGGTCTTAGTGAGAAGATAGAACCTTAAAAAGGTTGTATAATGAATTGTGCTGAAAACTTATAAAGCTAGTTTAAAACGCGGGAGTTACCCTCTAGGTCACAGATGTGCGCCTGTCTTAAGAATCCACAAGGATATAGCTATGGATGCTACTGATGGGAGAAATTCCTTAACGCCCGGTAAATATACAGCACTCCCTAAACCGAGGTCTGCGCGAGTGAAGCCATCATCAGAACCACTAATCACGAGCAGAACTCGCTTATTCTGAATAACCCTAGACTCTAAATTCTCAGCTCCAGGGAAACTCTCTGGAACCAACAGCAACACCTCATCAGGCTTCAGTAAATCTATAACATCCTGAAGGGTTGGAAATACTAGGAAGCTCTTCTTCAACCTGTATGCGTACCTCATGACCTCCGGAACACCTGTTTGTGCGGCCATGCCAGTTACTCTTGATGCGGCAAGGACCTTCGCGTCACCTAGGCCGAACACTACTTTTGCCGCATCCATAAGTCTCTGTGGCGATGCTACGTTATGGATACAGACCACTACGTTGTCAAGCATTCCCTCCCACCAATAAATTGAGTACATATGAGGCTATAGCTTTAGCCATAGTAGGCGGTACGGCCTCCCCAACCTGGTTGTACTGTTCATCCCTGCCTCCAAGGAATACATGGTCGTCGGGGAATCCCATGAGTCGTGCCTGCTCACGCACTGTCAGAAGCCTGTCCTCGAACGGGTGTATGAACCTTGAACATCCAAGCACTGTTGGGGCCACCTTCTGTGGATGTAGCCGAATTAAGTTAGGTAAGCGACGGCCGCCGGCACCTTCGTAGAGTATCACCGAGCGTCCCCATTGTAACCTGGTTACGCGCTTGAGCTTTCTCTTACTGAGTCTGGGGGGTTTCTCGTGATTAGGTATTACGGGGTCCTCCGAGGGTTCCGGTAAGTCCCCTATAGCATCCCAAACGCTTACTCTATGACGTAATTTCTTAGGCCTTAAAGGTATGTTAGATGCAAACAACCTAACCCTGTGTGAAGGGGTCCCGTAATCTTCGGCTCGCAGGATATTGAAGACAACGTTAAAACCTGCCCTTCTGAACTCCTCCCTTAACGCTACCTTAAGGTCGCCTTCAAGGAGGGCTGGGACATTTTCCATTACAAATATCTTTGGTTGAAGACATTCGATAATACGTATGAATTCCAGGACTAGCTGCCCTACAGGGTCCTTGTATAACCTATCTAGAGGCTCTTTCTTCCTAGCCGGGTTAGCACCAGTGAATGGTTCGCATGGAGGCGAGCCTATTACTATCGTAGGTCTCTTGTGATTCAGCAAGTATAATAAATCGTCACAAGATAGGGAGTGTATATCCTCTACGAGGACCACAGCGTTACTGAAATTGCCCGCAAATGTTCTAGCAGCAGCTCTATTGTTATCTATCGCCAGAACCGTGGTGAGACCAGCATCCTCAAAGCCGCGAGAGAACCCGCCTCCCCCGCAGAATAGATCAACTACTGAGTAGCCGTTCCTCATGCGATATTTCCTCTTCAAGCTCCCTTATGATTTCACGCAGTCTCTCCTTAAAGTACTCGTTATCCTCAGCCACTAGGTCGCTCCCGCAGCGCGGGCACTTAAAGTCAGTCTCTATGGCCTCATCAAAGGTCAGCCTAACCCCGTCAACGGGGCATGTGAAGAATGTGTTGCTTTCCTCGTATCTCAGCCGTTCTTTGAGCTTGTTCAGTACCTCTTTTTTGCGCTGAAGTAGTACTTGATTAATCCTAGCAGTGTCTATCTTCCAGAAGTATATGTAGCGGCTGTCCTCAGGATTCCTGGTCTTGCGGTAGGCCACTAGCCCAAGGTTATGGAGTTCATAGAGTGCTCGCCTTACATCCTGCTCATTCAATTTCGTCTTTTCAATGATCTCAGTGTCGAGCATCTCATCTCCACTACTCATTAAGGCTTTGAACACCTTCTTACCAGCTTCTCCAACGTAGTTCTCAATAAACCTTAGTAGGTCATTGATGTTCTTGTCCTTCCCCTTCCCTGCCACACATAGTCACCTTCTTACCTTTGGGTGATGGCTCGATACATATCTTTGCATCAGAAAAAATAAAGTGTAGTTCGCGACCCTCAAACAGCCTGTCAAGGAATATTGCTAGCGCGGCTATCTCAGAGTGTGGCTGATTACCTATAGCAACATTAAAGTCAGCAACCTCGTAAAAGAACCTCGGTACCTTCGACGCCCCCACAATTACTAAGATATCGCGAGGATCTCTCCTGATATTATCGATAACATCATCTATGTGGAGACCGTACATCGTTAAATGCACAATAATGCCTCCTTTACCCTTCCAATCCAGCACATACTTCACCGAGTTAACACCCGAGATCACGTAGAAGTCTCGCCGTCCCCACCTCTCGCAGACATCCTTAATCTTTGAAACTATTTTCTCGTCTATGACGTCCCCTATGATCATTCCGTCAGCTCCGAATGCCCTAGCGACCAAACCAACATGTGTTGTGACGCGTTTGTCTCTTTCGGGCCGGTGCCCTATCCTAAGGACGTATATTCTCCGGTTCCTCGCTTCGACACTCATTGCGGCTTACCCTTCTGCAGGAACCTCCGAGGTTGTGGGCGACGTATGGTTCCTACCTAGGTTCGGGAGTTGCAAGTATTCATAAACGGTCTTAAGCAAGGTGTTGATGCCGTATCCCTTCAAAGCTGAGATCGGTGTGATGCGCCATGCCCAGTAGTAGTGCTTTGAGAGTAGAGTGCCTACATCCCTAACGAGCATGTTAACGTTGTTGGCGGTGTCGATCTTGTTTAGTGCTACGATTAGTGGCTTACCTACGTACCCTATGCGCCTTAGCGTATCGAGTGATGAGAGGAGTTTCCTGTAGAGGAGAGGGAGATTCTCGGAGGAGTCCAGAACTAGTATGGTGAGGTCCGAGAGCGCTATCTCCTCCAGCGTAGCGTAGAAAGCCTCTATTACCTCGTGAGGGACGTCGCGTATGAAACCCACTGTGTCAACGAATATGACGCGTTTGCCATTTAGCAAAGTGGCTTTCGATTTAGGGGTGAGGGTAGTGAACATCTCGGGTCCTACAGGTTTGCGTTCAGACGTGATTCTGTTAAATAGAGTGGTCTTGCCGGCGTTGGCATACCCTGCTATAGCGACCTGCTGCATGCCTTTTCGGATTCTCTGCGACCTAGCTAAAGACCTGCGTGCTCTTAATTCCTCTAATTCCCGCTTTATTTTACTGAGCCTTCTCTTCATGTGGGTGTAGTAAGTGTCAACAGCGTATCTTCCAGGACCCATGAAGCCTGGTAGCTCTCCCATTTTAGCCCTTCTAACCCACTCCTTTATGAGAGGCAGTCTATGTAATATGTCAGCCATTTCTATCTGCAGCTTGGCTTCCTTGGATCCTGCGTGTGCTGCGAAAATATCCAGTATAAGACCTACCTTATCCTTGACATCGACCCTCAGGGCTCTCATTAGATTCACTACTTGACGTGGCTTCAAAACATCGTAAACATAGAGGGTGTCGACCCTATATTCTAAGGATTCAAGCTCCCGCTTAAGTTGCTCTAACTTACCCTTCCTTATATAGGACTTGTTGTCAATTCTGTAATTTCTCTTGAGACTCACTACCTTAACTATATCCACGTTATCCAAGCACTTTATGAGTGCTAATGCCTCCTCAAGATCGTCCTCGTGTGATATTAGCACTGCTTTTCTATGGAGCCAGCTCATTACTCCTTACTTCCCCTCCTTCTTATGGAAACTATGTCCCCTAATGTAAGCTCCTTTGAAGGACGACTCAACCCGCCTAGGGATCCGGTGAAATCACTGTCAACTACGGGCTCCAGTAACTTAATGCCCAGTACCTTCTCTAGCCTCATGGCTAGCTCTATAGTGGGCGTTAACCTACCCGACTCTATCCTCTTTATAACGTTCTCACTCTCCCTTACAGCTTCAGCAAGGGTTCTCTGCGTCCAGCCCAGTCGTTCCCTGGCCTCCCTCACCCGCCTAGCGTAGTCTTCCACAACCTCATAGTTTTCAAGCCTCGGACCTCCCTTTCTTGCAGGCTTTCTTACAGTCGTATGGGGTCTCGAGGCATTTATTCTCTTAGTAGTTACACTCCTAACTTCCTCCTTCACAGCCCGCTTAGCTACCCTTGAGTAGCACTGAGGACATAGGACTAAGCGGGCACCCTCAATATACACTACCTTAGAATCCTTTCTTCTCATGGGGCGACCACACATTTCGCAGTGGATTATATCAGGCCTCGGGCTCAATGATACCAGCCTTCCTAGGATTATGCTGGCCTCTAGGCTAATATAGCTTAGTTATTCGGCACTAAGGAAATGCTTCGCAGTATAGGGGCTCTTAGTATTTTAGGTTTTCTAGCAACATACTAAATAGTGGTGGGTGGTTTGTCGGACGTTGACTTTAGTGTGCGTAGACGCGGTGTAACAGACTACGTTAAGTACCTTGAAATGCGTGTACAGGAACTTGAGGCTGAGGTAAATTACTTACGTAGCGAGCTCGGCTACTATAAGCGTGAAATAGAGAAGCTAATGTCAACACCGCTAATCGAGGGCACACTCCTTGAAGTACTGCCTGACGGTAGGGCCATAGTAAAGAGCACAACAGGTCCCCACCTAATCGTTAGTGTTTCGGGAGAGGTAGATAAGACAAAACTAAGACCAGGTGTGAAAGTGGCGTTAAACCAACGAGGCTCAACGATAGTTGAGATACTACCGAGCAGGGAAGATCCGTATGTTAGGGGAATGGAAGTCATAGAGAGACCCTCGGTACGGTACTCCGACATTGGCGGATTAAAGGAGCAGATACAGGAGATACGTGAGGTTGTGGAGCTTCCTCTGAAGCATCCAGAACTCTTCCGTGAGTTAGGTATTGAGCCTCCTAAGGGCATCCTACTCTACGGACCTCCAGGCTGCGGTAAGACCCTCCTAGCCAAGGCAGTTGCTGGTGAAACCAACGCTACCTTCATAAGCCTAGTAGCATCGGAACTTGCGCAGAAGTTCGTTGGTGAAGGTGCACGGATAGTTAGGGAGCTTTTCGCATTCGCCAGACGTAAGGCGCCAGCTATAGTGTTGATTGATGAAATCGATGCTATAGCATCTAAAAGAATGGATATGGGTACTAGCGGTGAGAGGGAAATACATAGGACGTTAACTCAGCTACTAGCCGAGCTAGATGGTTTTGACCCCCTAGATAACGTTAAGGTGATAGCAACTACTAACAGGCTAGACATACTGGATCCTGCCCTATTAAGGCCTGGAAGGTTTGATAGAGTCATAGAGATACCATTGCCAGATCTGAAGGGCCGTTGGGAGATCTTCAAAATACACACTCGTAAAATGAAAATAAGTAAGGACGTTGATCTAGAGGAACTCGCCAGGTTAACGGAGGGGGCCACAGGTGCTGACATAAAGGCCATATGTACCGAGGCAGGTTACTCAGCGCTCAGGAATAACAGAAGGCAAGTAACGCATGAGGACTTCATATACGCCATAAAGAAAGTGTTGCATGGTAGGTACCGCCCCTACGGCTCACAAGAAGGATTTAAGCCCCGCCAGAGGAATACGCAAGCGGTGGTTTAGGGGTCTTGCATAAAGTTAGGAAAGCGAAGCCCTCGGAGTTAAGGCGTCTAAGAGCAATACTAGAGCATCAGCTTGGTGTCAGCGGTATTGGTGAGAAAGTATTTCCTGAGGGTATACTTCTGAAGATCTCGAGAAATACAGGCAAGATCAGAGAGATCCTAGCACCTACTGGGGAAATTATCGCCACGGTCCTAGCCTCAACGTACACATTCAACCTGAGATTACCGGCAGCTAAGGTAATTCACGAAACCATACCCCCGCCTAAGTTAAGGGTAGTCATAGCTAATGAGATAGCAGAGGATCTAGTAATGTACGGCAACTCTGTGTTCGCAAAGCACATCCTGCACGTTGATGAGGACTTAAGGGCAGGTTCAGAGGCACTTGTAGTAGACGAAAACGATAACCTGCTTTGCGTTGGTAGGTTAATTCTTTCTCCTGACGAAATAATACACTTTATAACCGGACCAGCTGTAAAGCTTAGGGAGTGTGTGAAGTAATGTCGAAAGTCAAGATATACATCCATGATGAATACAGTAATATATTCGAGGGTAAGAGACCTTGGACCCTGATAACAGGGTTTCCAGGATTCGGATACGTCGGAACCATAGCTACGAGGTACCTAGTATCCAAGTTAAAGGCGGTGAAAGTTGGGGACGTGGTCACGAAGTACATGCCTGATTTCACAGCAATAGAGGAGTATGGCATTATGACACCATACGAGATATTCGTATGTCCTGATAAGGATCTCATGATACTCGTCAATAACACTTTGCCTCAGCCTCCAGAGAGGGTCATATACGCCATAAAATTCGCTGAGTGGTTCCTTAGCGTAGGTGGTAAAAAGGCAATACTTGCTGGCGGGCTTAACTC
>JALVVU010000106.1:1991-2444 GCA_027023255.1 Desulfurococcales archaeon | reverse complement strand
ACGTTAACGCCACCGCCTACGGTGGCGGAGTCGCGGAGATGCTTAAGAGCTTAGTCCCGCTCTCAAGATCTGTTGGCCTCAACGTTAAGTGGGAAGTAATAACCGCCGACCCGGACTTCTTCCGCACGACCAAACGAATACACAACGCCCTCCAAGGGAACCTAGGGATCAGGCTAAGCAAGGATGAGATACGCCACTACCTCGAGGTTGCTAAAAGGAACGCGTCCGAACTTGACTTAGATGGTGACGTGGTAGTAATTCATGACCCGCAACCACTACCCATAATTAAGTACGTCACGAACCGCCGCTCTCCGTGGGTTTGGAGGTGCCACATAGACCTCTCCGACCCCAACCCAAGCGTGTGGGCTGCCCTTAAGCCCTACGTCATGGCGTACGACGCCCTCATATTCACGATGGAGGCGTACGTCCCCCGTGACGTGAGGGGCCCTAAGA
>JALVVU010000106.1:0-1981 GCA_027023255.1 Desulfurococcales archaeon | reverse complement strand
ATAGACCCCCTCAGCCCCCAAAAACAAGCCCCTCTCACCCTCCGAGGTGCTTAAGGTGCTGAACAGGTACGGCGTTGACCCGGACCGCCCGATACTGGGGCAAGTGTCGAGGTTCGACCCGTGGAAGGACCCGCTAGGCGTCATAGACACCTTCAAGCTTGTTAAGGAGAAGGTCCCCGACGCCCAACTAGTCATGATAGGCGCGTTCGCCCACGACGACCCGGAGGGGGTCGAGTGGTATAGGAAGACCGTTAAGCACGCGGAAGGCTTAAGGGACGTCCACATCCTGACAAATCACGACGGTGTCGGCGACCACGAGGTTAACGCGTTCCAGCGAGCCTCAACCGTCGCGATACAGCTCTCAACGAGGGAGGGTTTCTGCCTAGCGGTAACTGAGGCCCTCTGGAAAGGCACGCCGGTAGTGGCGACACGTGCCGGAGGGATACCCCTGCAAGTGATCGACGGCGTGACGGGGTACCTAGTTGACAGGAGGGACTACGCAACAGCCGCCAGAAGGGTGGTGGAGTTAATGAGGCGCCCATGGCTCGCCAGAGCCCTAGGAAGCAACGGGAGAGAACACGTGAGGAGGAACTTCCTCATAACACGCTTACTAAGAGACTACCTCAGGATGCATATAGACCTAGTAAGCAGTGCGGCAACCCACCTAGAAATACGGCGCGCAACAGTACCAGCAGGAAGTAAATAAAAAGCACCACCAGAGGAAAGCAGCGCGTCACTCAAGAAGGCACGGCCTCAAAATACAGCACCAGTGTATGGACACCTTGAAAACATGATTCATACCTCAACCTAGGCGTACCCACATAGAGAACCACGGAACCGTACCCCTCATTAACGATCATCCCATCAAAGAAAGAAATATCATCCACTGTATACGTCATGGTGGGCGAGAAGGTCGCCATAACAGGGACGAGCCACCCATACCTATCACCGCCAACCGCCTTAAGGATCGCTGCTAACGTAGCGCCGGCCGGTATAAGCAACTCGATATCCAGATTATGTCGGGCAATTTTAACGAAGAGAAGACCCAGCGGGAAACTATCCTTATAATCTAACCTCCCATCACCTTAGATACATATTCCCGCTAATCACAACCCTCTTAAGATCTACGTGGCTTAGGAATTCTCCAAGCTCCTCCGAGAACCCCCGCACAGGCCATGCAATCTCCTGAGGATAATCAGGATGTGTTTTAGTTAATCTATGGTTGCTTTCTTAAATAGTCGAGAGGCTAGCGCCATAAAGGCCGCTGTTATTATGCAGAGTACTGCTAGGTCTGTTAGCGGATTGAATGTTGAGACCCCGCTGAGGTAGTGCCTCATGCCGTCGACGGCGTACGTTAGTGGGTTTATGTAGGCGACCCACTTCATCCAGTCTGGCATAAATTTTATTGGGTAGAAGGCGCCGCTCAGGAATATCAGCGGCATCATTAGTAGGCTTATCACCATTTGGAAGCCCTCCATGCTCGTCATTTTAAGTGCTAGCGTAACTCCTGCCGAGGTGAATCCTAGTGCCAGTATGAAGGCGTATGCTAGCGCTGGTAGGACTCCGTATGGGTTAAGGTTATGTGCTATTGCGAAGCTTAACGCCATTATTGCTAGTCCCTGCAGCACAGCTATTACGGCGTCCCCGAAGATCCTCCCCAGGATTATGCCTGTTCTTGAGGCTGGCGCCACCAACACTTCCTTAAGGAACCCGAATTGCTTGTCCCAGATCACGGTCACGCCGCCGATGAATGAGGCTGTGAAGACCGCCATCGCCGTTACGCCCGGTGTTAGGAACGTTAGGTAGTCCACGCCACCGAATATTGCTTTAGCCATTGGGAAGTTGAAGGCGTTAGCCCACCCGAGCCCGAAGAACGCTATCCATATTATGGGGTTCAGTATGGACGTCACTACCCTCGCCTTAGTGCGTAGGAACCTCCTGAACTGCCTGTAAGCCATGATCACGAAGGGGTCTAGGGCCC
>JALVVU010000105.1 GCA_027023255.1 Desulfurococcales archaeon | reverse complement strand
GCTAAGGTGCGGGAGAAGATCAACGGCACCGTGAAGCTCATCTTCCAGCCAGCCGAGGAAGGGGGTCTGGGGGCTAAGGCAATGGTGGAGTCAGGCGCGCTGGACGACGTGAAAGCATTCTTCGGCATCCACGTGTGGTCCATGCTGCCCGCAGGCGTCGTGGGAATTAAGGAAGGACCCATGATGGCTGGCGCGGACGCCTTCACCATCAAGGTGAGGGGTATGGGCGGCCACGGCGCGCAACCGCATGAGGCGGTGGACCCGATACCTCCAGCATGTGACATAGTAAACGCGCTTCACAGGATCGTGTCCAGGGAAGTGCCTGCCTTGCAGCCGGCGGTGATTAGTGTGACGATGGTTAAGGGAGGGACCACCTTCAACGTGATCCCTGAGGAGGTCACGCTCGCGGGCACCATAAGGACCTTCGATGAGGGGTTAAGGAACAAGATAATAGAAAGGATAGAATCCATAGTCAAGCACTACGCCGAGGCATGGGGCTGTGAGGGGCGCTTCGAGCTCTCGGAGGGGTACGTACCCCCAACAATTAATGACGCTAGGGTAACCAGCATCGTCAAGAGGGTTGCGGGCAAGTTAACTAAGGTTGTTGAGGGCGAACCGACCATGGGTGCGGAAGACTTCGCCTTCTACGGCAGGAAGGCACCCGCAGCATTCGCCATACTTGGCGTCAGGAATGAGGCTAAGGGCATAGTGTATCCACACCATCATCCAAGGTTCGATGTAGATGAGGACGTGCTCTGGCTAGGGACGGCACTCTATACCCTAGTAGCGCTGGAGTTA
Source organism: Desulfurococcales archaeon (assembly GCA_027023255.1). Taxonomy (GTDB): domain Archaea; phylum Thermoproteota; class Thermoprotei_A; order Sulfolobales; family NBVN01; genus WAOL01. The sequence goes on along the minus strand of JALVVU010000105.1, from coordinate 9,750 downwards.
CTTGACGAGTTCCGCCAGTAACGTTCAACATAGTGTTTTTGTGTTCAATAAGTAAGTTTAAAAGCTAGAATACTGTATAACTGTACGAGGTTAAAACGGTTGGTAGATTATGTAGTAGTTGATGCTTCCGGAAGGCAGGTGATACTTTCAGAGAAGCGCTCAATAATAATCACCATCGCCATGGCCTTCGCCATCCTCGGTGTGTTAGGGATGTTCGGCATGGCGGCTATGCTGGCTCAGCGTAGTGTAGTTCTTGCTGGCACCGGTGTTTTGGGAGGGCTAGTGATGCTACTATACGTTTTCATACTGAACCACCTGAGGAAGAAGGGAGACATGAACGTAGACTACGCAGTCTTCAGAGGACCTTACGGCATGGTCGAAGTCAGGAAGAAATCCAGCATATGGTTAACGCTGGCGTTGGGACTCGCTATACTCTCCATAATCGGGTCCCTAGGCCTGATAGGTCTTGGGGCGATGAACCTGCAGACGGGAGGCACACAAATGCTCTCCCTAGGCATCGCCGGACTAATATCATCGTTGATCTACGCGGCGGTCCTAAACTTCCTAAGGACGAAGCTAGACATGCCCGTGGATAGGGCAGTAATAGTTGCGGCAACAGGTCAGTACCTAGAGTTAAGGAAGAGTAAGTCCATATTAATAGCCATAGGGTTAGCGATAACGGTGCTAGCCGCGTTAGGTGCCTTCGGCATAGGCGCCCTAGCCCTCACGGGAGGGTTAGCAGGATTAGGCTCAACATCAAGCTACCTCGCCGCGGCACCCTACGGCACGGCACAGGCAGGGCTAGCCCTCGGTGGGGGAATGATATTCCTAGGCATAATGCTACTAATAGGCGCGGCAGTACTAAACTTCCTAAGAGTGAGAGTGCACGTAGAGCCCGTTCAGGGATACGTAGCGCAACCCCAACCAGCTCAGCCTTACGGGTATCAACAACCAAGGTACTGAGTAACGTTTAAGTAGTCCCTCAACGCTCCACACGTTTTTAAATAAAGTAATTTCGCTTTACTAGCGTGTATTCAGGGTTATGTGGTGTGCTTGTAAGTTGTCTTTTCCTGTGAACCTATGAACCTATTGGTGACCCTCTGTTTCCGAGACCCGCTCCTCGGGCGGGGAGGGGGCTAGGGGAAACCATGATGAACCGACCTACGGAAAACCAAAAGAAAAACGTAGGCAGGGAACGGTAAAACTACTTCACCCCTGATACCTCCATAATCACGGTGGGGATATGGGGGAGATAACGATACTCGTTACTGGCTTGCTACCGCATGATTCAGGGAAGACTACGTTCACCTTAATGCTGTCTAGGGCGCTACGCGACGAGGGCTTGAAGGTGACCGTCATGAAGCCCATAGCCGCTCACAGCGCGTGGTATCAGCCATGGTCGTTAGCGGAGTCCATGAAGCTCGGCGTGCTGGTAGGTGGTGACGTCGTTAAGTACCTTAAGGAAGGCCTGATAAGTAACCCAGACATCCAGAACCCCGTGGACATCCTAACCGCCCCGCCAGACCCGACGTCGTTCCCTTCAGCATCAGCTTACCTGAACATCGTTGAGAGCCTGCAGAATCAGGTAGTGGTTGCTAGGCTCTCAATACATGGCAGAACCTATTACGTCGTCCCCGAAGTAATAGAGAGATTACCTAGAACCCTTAAGACCTCCCTGAAGCCATTACTCAGCATAATGCGCCCATCAACTAAGGTTAGCTCAAGGTGGTTAATCACTAGGCTAATGTCGCCGGAGGTAGGCACGCACGTGCTGGCCGCCGCGATGGCTTTAAGGGATAACGCGGACGTGCTGATAGTCGAGTCCTTCAACAACGCACTAACCCCTGTAGCTGGCCTTGAAAACATGGTTAACGCGGTCGTAGTGGTCGCGCCCGGCAAAGCGATGGTGTTCAACGGCAGTAAGTTAAGGGCATACCTCTCAGGCACCCCACGCTACTCCTGGGAAGTAACGTCGAACTTCGTGAACATCGCTAGGCCAGACGACGTATTAGACGTGCCGTTAGCACCCTCACATAGTAGGGAGATGCCGTCCCTTAACTTGGGCGTGTTTCTTGGGAAGTTAGTAGATGCTCGGGATTAAGTTTTGTTAGTTTAATTGAGTTCAATTATGTGTGTATTACAGTGGAAGCATTAGTCTCCATAATTATGAAAACATTATCAATTAATCTAATGATTCTTTGAGACAGCTGAAATTAATTATTATTTGTTAAATCACGTAAGTAACCTAAATAACATACTCCCCTACTAATGCCCGTAGTAAGACTTATTTTATTTACCTTCATCATCATTATTTGAGGTGTCTCCATGGAGTTCTTGGCAGGCGTAGCAATAGTATTGGCTCTAATAATCTATGCAATATTCTACTTCACCCACGGTAAGTACCTAGAGAAGAAGGTGGTCAGGGCGGACGCCAAGAGGGAGACGCCAGCACATAAGTTCTATGACGGAGTGGACTACGTGCCAGCCAATAAGGCAGTGCTCTACGGACACCACTTCGCCAGCATCGCTGGGGCAGGACCCATCGTCGGCCCAGCTATCGCTTTAGGGTGGGGCTGGCTACCCTGCCTCCTCTGGATATGGTTCGGCAACGTCTTCATCGGTGTTGTCCACGACTACTTGTCATTAATGGTCTCAGTAAGGTATGACGGCAAGAGCATCGGGTGGGTCTGCGGTAGGCTGATGAGCAGGAGATCCTTCTACGTCTTCAACGCCTACATATGGTTCGCGCTACTGCTAGTGGTTGCTGCCTTTGGCTTCGTGATCTCAGCATTATTCTCGGTGGTTCCAGCGGCAGGCTTTGCCTCCATGGTATTCATAGGTATAGCGGTGGTCATAGGCCCGATACTGTATAAGGTGCAACACGGGTTCAAGATAGGGACGGTAATAGGCGTTATCCTGATATTCCTGACGATATGGTACGCAACGATTAATGCCGGATACTTCAAGAGCATAGCATTCCTAACCAACATGCATAACTGGATGATAATACTGCTCATTTACATCATAATAGCGGCATCGCTACCTGTGTGGGTACTGCTACAGCCCAGAGACTACCTGAACGCCTACATACTATGGGCAAGCCTAGCCATAGGTGGCGGCGCCCTAATCTGGTTAGCGATCCAGGGCCAGGGCGCCATGAGTGCCCCCGCCTTCACGTCGTTCACCGCGAACGTAGTTGGTGGTAAGCCATCACCCTTCTGGCCGACAATACCGCTAGTAATCGCGTGTGGAGCCCTATCAGGGTTCCACTCACTAGTAGGTTCCGGCACCAGCTCCAAACAGCTAGACAAGGAAGTCCACGGCCTCCTAATAGGTTACGGAGGCATGCTCACGGAAGGCTTCCTATCAACCCTAGTGATCGGTAGCATGGGCGCTTACCTAGCTAACGCGCTCTTGGATCCCGCGGTGCAGGCTGCTGCCCTGAAGAAGGCGGCGGCCATAATAGAGAAAGCTATGGGCGTCAGCTCCGTCAACGCCAATGTTTACAGCGCATTCGTGCATAAGCTACTTAGTGACGCATCATTCATGGGCACATGGTACGCACCATTCATGAGCAAGGCTAAGTGGGTCGCCATACCCTACAGCTACGCGTACGCCGTGAACCACGCCTTCGGAGCGTCAATAACGGCTATGGCGATATTCGCCACACTCTGGATAACGGCTTTCGCACTAACATCGCTTGACACAGCAACCAGGCTCGGCAGGTACGCGTGGCAGGAGTTAATGGAGCCGTTAAGAAGTAGGTCGGAGGGTGCGTATAGGGTACTGTCAAACAAGTGGTTAGCCGCACTGATACTGGCGTGTTTAGGTATAGCCCTAGCCTGGGGCGGAGGCTTCCTAGTCATATGGCCGGCCTTCTCCGGTATGAACCAGTTGTTAGCGAGCCTCGCCCTAATGACGATATCCGTATGGGTTGCTAAGGTACAGAAAGCTAGTGGACTCGGTAAGGCATTAACCATAGCTCCAGCAATCTTCCTGTGGGTTACAGTAACCATAGCCCTAATATGGTTCGATGCGGTGGTGATACCGCCAACATTAGCTGCTAACCCGTTCAAGGGCATAGTGGTCGGGGCGACAACAGCTGTAGGCGTCATACTGAATCTCTACCTATTCGCTGAGTGGATAAGGGCTCTAAGAAGGAGGGAGATACCGGAGGCGTGAAGGACGGTGATTGATTGGATGTAATTCATTACCTTTTTTACATCGCCGCCTTCCCTCCCACACCAGGCGCGTTGCAACGCTACGCGTTTAATCTCAACGTAATTATATGTAGTGGTGGTGGGTTGTGTCAGGTCTCCCTGATAAGCTGAGGAAGCGCGTGTCCGACGTAATTAGGATCGTTTCCGAGATCTTTAAGGCTAGGGGTAGCGAGTATATTGAGCTGGAGCTCAGGGAGCTAGAGAATATATTCGCATTAATAGTTATGGGGTCCTTCATAGGTCTGCCATCACCCCCCACAACAGTATCACTACGGCTCCTCCCCCATATGGGGCGCGAGTTACTGATAATGAGTTCAGTGTCAAGGAGATTAGACGACATGCTAGGCGAGATGGCCGGAATGTTCGACATTACGTGATCTAGGGGGTGGCTGGCTATGGTTGCTCAGGAATTCGAGAGGCCCTCTTTCCCCCTGTATTTCTTTATGGGTAAGGGCGGGGTAGGCAAAACCACTAGTTCAGCGGCCTTCGCTCTTTACCTCGCTAAGCTAGGGAGGAAGGTTCTGATAGTCTCTCTTGACCCTGCTCACAACTTAGGTGATGTCTTAGGCGTTAAGCTCGGCGAAGGTCATACTAAGGTTTCTGAGAACCTATGGGCATCTGAAATAGACTTCGATAAAATGGTCAAGGACTATATGAGGTCCCTTGCAGATAAGGTTAAGGATATGTATGGGTACCTGAAGATCTTCAACCTAGAGGGTTACGTTGACACCCTAAGGTATTCGCCCGGTGTGGAGGAGCACGCCACCTTAGAGAAGATTAAGGAGATCATCACCATGAATCAGAGGAAGTGGGGATACGACGTAATAGTGTTCGACACCCCGCCAACAGGGTTAACTGTCCGCATCATGGCGTTACCAACCATTACCTTAGTGTGGCTTGATAAGCTAATGGAGTTAAGGCTAGCTATACTGGGCAGGAGGAAGATGCTGGAACGCTTCACAGGGCAGAAACCGAAGGTCACCATAGGGGGTAAGGAGGTCGAGGTAGCAACCGAGCCGGAAGAGGATCCAGTCTATAAGGAGTTGAAGACCATGAAGGAGGAGGTGACGTGGCTTAAAGAAGCGCTAACTGACCCAGCAGTAACGTCCGTGGTGATGGTCGTCAATCCTGAAGTCCTCCCCGTCCTTGAAGCTGAGCGTGCCTGCACCTTCCTGCGGAAGGTAGGTGTTCCGGTGAAGCACGTAATCGTGAACAAGGTTCTGCGGCTGAGGTCCGTGCCCGAAGAGCTTAGGGAGAGGATGAGGGAGGAGGAAGAAGCACTTAAGCTTATTGAGGAGAAGTTCCGGGGAATAGCGAGGCATGAAATACCTTACTTACCGTGGGAGCCTAGGGGTGTGAATAAGCTCTTACGCGTGGCCGAGTACTTAAAGGGTATGTTCGGAGGTTAGGGAGTGGATGGTGGATATCTTCACAGACATAATAGTGATATCGATAGTGCTCGCCGGTCTGTCAATGTTTCAGTTCTTTAAGGGCAGGAAGATAAACCTGAACCTCATGTACTTCTCCATGAAGAAGGCTGAGGAAGCGCTTCACCCCGTGGATAAGAACTACACGTTAGTCGGCATATACACTGGGTACTCAGCGAAGTACATCCTGAGGGGGTCTGTGGAGGAGGCTGAGCTAGTGGTGCTCCTAATGCCTAGGCAGGCACTCCTCTACTACCCGATAGCACTAATAACGTCGCGCTTCGACCGCTTCTACCTCCGGCTAGTGTACAGGGGTAGGGTTGGTGTGGAGGCGCATGTGATTAAATCAGGCTACTACAGGTTAGGGGTTAAGAGAACGATAAGGGGTTACGAACGCATGGGTAAGGAGGAAGTGGTGATTGACGGCGTTAAGTATCACGTACTGTACACGTCCAAGGATGCTGCCCTAAAGCTCCTCGACTGGGTCAAGAGGCAGAGCAAGCCTACGTTAATTAATCACGTCGCCTTAGTACCAGTGAATAACTCACTGTACCTAGCCGCTAAGTTCGACGTTGACCACTATAAGGGGCTGGTGGAGTCAGCCTATTACCTAGCGAGGTCGCTAACAGATAGGTTCGTCGAGACGTGAGGAAATACATCCCTCAAGCCCAATCACTTAAGAGGGTAGGCCCAAGGAACCTCCTTAGCCCACCCTTGAGCCCGCATCACCGCCGCCCTCCATCCCCTCCTTAACTTAAGCCTCTCCTCCTCATCAATGCGTGGCTCGAAGACCTTGCTCGGCCTCCAAAGCCTCCTGACCTCACCTAAGCCCCGCCAGAAACCTATGGCTAGGCCCGCTAGGAACGCCGCGCCTAGCGTAGCTACCTTGAGGGTTTCGGGCACGACGACGCGGAAACCAAGCACGTCGGCCTGGAACTGCATTAACCAGTCGTTACTGGCTACCCTCCCGTCAACCCTTAACTCACGGAACCTCATTCCCAGGTCGGAGCTCATGGCCTCAACAACGTCTGCAGTCATGTAGGCTATGGACTCTAGAGCAGCCCTAGCTATGTGTGCCTTACCGGTGCGGTCAGTCATCCCTATCAGCACGCCCCTAGCGTGCATGTCCCAGTACGGGGCACCCAGCCCCGTGAATGCGGGCACGAAGTATATTCCCTCGTTACTTTCAACGCTCCTCGCGAGCCTGGTTGCCTCCTCCTCATCCTCAACAATCCTAACGACCTTCTTCAACCACCTAAGCACGGCGCCCGCCACGAATATGGAGCCCTCCAAAGCGTAAGTAACCCTGTTACGCTCAAGCGAGTAGTAAATCGTTGTTAGGAGACCTGACCTAGACTCAACGGGCTTATCGCCCGTGTTAACCAGCACGAAGTTCCCCGTACCGTACGTCGCCTTAATATCACCCACGTCAAAAGCGGTGTGCCCGAAGAGGGCGGCTTGCTGGTCACCGATAATGGCGCAGACAGGGACCTCGGCTCCGTTGAGGAGTACTTGACTTACGTGAGGCCCAACATACCCGTAAACTGTGGATGACGGCATAGGCACTGGTAAGGCATTCTGAGGTATCCTGCCCTGAACCTCGAGGAGTTCGGGGTCCCAGTCAAGCCTGTATATGTCGAAGAGCATGGTTCTCGACGCGTTGGAGTAATCAGTCACGAACGCCCCGCCAGCCCAGGGGGTGGCGACGTCCCTCCCTCCCCTCGTTAAGTTCCAGACGATCCAAGAATCAACGGTTCCGAAGAAAGCCTCACCCCTCGCAGCACGCTCCCGGAGGCCCTCCACGTTCTCAAGCAACCACCATATCTTAGTACCAGTGAAGTACGGGTCAGGTATTAACCCTGTCTTAGACCTGATTAGCGCTGCGTGTCCCTCCCTCAACCTCTCCGCGAGCTTCGTGGACCTCCTACACCGCCAAGCTATGGCGTTGTATAGTGGTCTCCCGCTTCTGGGGTCCCACACGACAACTGTCTCACGCTGGTTAGCCACGCCGATAGCGGCTATTCTAGCGGAATCTATACCGGAAGTTTTGATTACCTTAGCTATCACTGCCTTAACATTCCACCAGATCTCGGTGGGGTCATACTCAACCCACCCGGGTCGAGGGGTTATCTGCTCGTGCTTCCTGTAGGCGTAGGAAACCATGCGGCCCTCATTATCAATTAATGCGGCATGAGTCCCGGTAGTACCCTGATCAATAACTAGGATTAAGTCCTTGCCACCCCTCTCAATCAAATCAATGCATCCCAATGAACCTATGGTGAGCTCGGAAATTATGTGTTACTTAATGGTACTCATCAAGGCAAACCACGTGAGGACCGTAACGATGACCGCGATAAGTGTGCCTAGAATGAGTTCCTTCGTTGTATGAGCCTTAAGGCAGAGCCTAGCAAAGCCTACGGCGGGTACGAGGACGTAAAGCACGGAGTAAGCCGCACCGAAAGCAAGAACCATGAATGTGGTTGGGCCCGCCACCCCCGCCACATGCACGCTCACCTTCTCCACAAAGGTCACTAACAGTATGGATGCGGTCACGGCGGCGTAAGCGAAGGCGAACACCGCGAGTAACCAGTCCCCGAGCACCGTGAAGACCCACCCGCCAACCGCGTGCGACGCTACGGCGGGAACGAAGTAGACGGGCCTATCAGATCTCCTACTAACGAACACGTCAACCTTACCCCTAGCGACTCCAGCCAGCACAGCAACGATTGGGGCAACACCAAGAAAGACGAACGCTGCTACCCACTCCAGCACGTTAAAGCGGGACCTAACCCACAACATGTACCACGCAAGCACAGTAGCGTATACAGGCGCTGAGAGGACGTACGAGACAACATTCGAGAGGATCTTCAGCACGTCGCCACACTCCACATTAACTCAACCTATAATGATGGTCTCAACCCACTGTTAAAACTATTCCTTTTAAAGGGCACTCACAGCTTGATCCTTAGGTCAGCTACGAACTCCTTGACGCGACTCAGCAACACCTCACTAACGTTCAAGTCTATGTTGAGTGGCGTGACAGTGATGCATCCTCTTTCATAAGCCGCCACGTCAGTGCCTTCCTCAACACCGCTCCTTAACCCGTAGAGCCAGTAGTATGTTCGACCACGCGGGTCTATGCCGCGCCTGTAGGCGGCCCTCCACCTAATCCTCGCGGCTCTCGTAACCTCGACACACCCGTTCGGGTGGGGCGGTATGTTAACTGAGAGGAGGTCAACGCCCTCAGGTAAGCCCTCATCTAACACCTTCTTCGTCAGGTGGGACGCTACCTTAACGATCACGTCCCGCAGCACGGGGTTCTCGAAGCCTCTGAAGCTATCTACGCCTGCCGAGAACGCTATGGAGGGTATGCCCATCAATGCGGCCTCTATTGCGACCGCTAATGTTCCACTGTAGAATATGTGCTGGAGTGAGAGGTTATCCCCGACGTTAACGCCTGATAGCACCACATCCGGCCTGAAGCCCAGCACCTCCACGGCCAGGTGAAGCGCGTCTATTGGGGTTCCGTCAGTTACGTAGACAGTCCTGCCCCCGTACAGCTTCTCCACGTACCTGAGGGGCCTGCTGAACGTTATTTCCCTTCCCGTCGCGGAGCGCGGGAACTCCGTGGAGGATATGAGCACGTCTCCTAACGAGTCAACTGCGTTGGCTAGCAAGTAGAGGCCGGGGCTGAGGTAGCAATCATCGTTACTTACCAGTATGCGCTTGACCACGCGTCGTCACCCGGTTAACGTGGCATAATAAAAATTTCGTGTTTCAACGCCTTAGTCTAGATAGTAGCAACAAATTAAACCTTAACTGCGGGTAATGTAATTGAGAGGTGATTATTAATTGACCCTAGAGCGTAGGCAGGGCAGGAACGAGGATGAGCGATACGTGTTCGGCATCCCGGAACTTGATGAAGCTTACGCCGAAGCCTTAGAGCCGGGAACGACGCTCCTGATAGCTGGGCACCCCGGCGCAGGTAAGACAACCTTCGCCGCAACCATATGTTATGCGAACGCGTTGAGGGGGAAGCCATGCTTGTATGTGTCCTTCAACGAGCGCTATGACAAGTTCGTGAGCCAGATGAGTAAGTTCGG
>JALVVU010000104.1 GCA_027023255.1 Desulfurococcales archaeon | reverse complement strand
GCATTCCCTGAAGTCCTCCTCAGTAAGTAAGTCGCTGGCGCCGAGGTGCTTAAGTGCCTCCTTAACGCTCACACCCTCACACTTAGCCATACTTAACGCCTCCCTAAGCAATGAATGCGCTTCATGCCTAGGCACGCCGGCCTTAAGAACTAACCTCATCATGAGGCACTCAGCCATCACGGAGTCCTTACTCATGCTTAAGTTCCTCCTCATCGCGTCCTCATTAATCCTCAAGCTCCTTAACACTCTCTCAGCGTCGAGCAACACCTGGTCGGTTAGGAGGAGTATGTGGGGCAGTAGAACCCTCTCGCAACTACTGTTCGTTAAGTCCCGCTCATGCATTAAGGCAATGTTCTCAAAGGCCGTCACGGCCAAGCCGCGGCAGACCCTAGCCAACCCAGAAACACGCTCAGCGACGACGGGGTTCACCTTATGAGGCATGGTGCTACTCCCGGCCACGCCCCCAACTAAGGTAACCTCCCCGATCTCGTCCCTCATTAACTCCCTGACCTCGAGGGCTAACCTGTCCAGCTGGCTAGCGAGTATAGCGGCGAACGCCGCTAGCTCTGCGTACCCGTCCCTAGGCGCGACCTGCGTTGAGATCGGGTGTGGTTCGAGCCCCAACTCCCTCAGGCACCCGGACTCGACCGTGATGCCCGCGTCACCCCACGCAGCCATCGTGCCTACAGCCCCGGAAATCACTCCCTTAATCAGCCTGCCCGTTAGTGAGCATAGTCGCTCGTAACTCCTCGAGAGTTCGTACGCGTAGTTAGCTAGCTTGAAGCCGAAGGTTATGGGTAGCGCGTGCCTGCCATGCGTTCTCCCAACCATGACTACGTCCTTGAAGGACTCGCTCATGCTCGCAAGCAACTCTATGATGCCCCTTAACCTGTGCTTGATTATGTTGAGGGCGTCCCTAAGGATGAGGGCCCACGCAGTGTCGATTATGTCCGAGCTCGTCGCCCCCAAATGAACGTACTTCCCGCACTCCCCACACCTCAACGCGATGAGTGTGGCGAGGGAAGCTAACTCGTGGCCGGTCCTAGCCTCCATCTCGTCAACGTCCTCGGGCCTCACGCAGTACGCGCACCTCCTTAAGACATCCACGCATTCCTCAGGCGCTAAGCCAGCGTCCGCCAACCCCTTCATTAGGGCTACCTCAACGTCGATTAACCTCCTCAGAACCGCCTCACGCGTTAGGAGGGACCTCATCTCCTCAGAACCGTACCTGTAGTCTAGAGGGCACACGGAACTCATGGGTTATCCCTCCTGACGTACTCCATTAACGAGAGCTTCAGGGTCTCAGCACCAAGCATGCTTACCTCTGCACCGATCCTCGACGCTATCCTTAACGCGGACTCCAGCACGTCACCGCCCTCACGCTTAGCTAGGCTGTAGAGGGTCTCGCTGAATGACCAGGGGTAGAAGATCCACACCCACTCCTTAACGACCTCAACGTAGTAATCCGGCCTCAAGGAGCTGGTTAGCTTGTAGTGGAGCACGGCGGACTTCACGTTCCTCGCACCCATACCCTTAATGATCTCCATCACCTTACCCATGGTTAGGCCGGTGTCAACCACCTCATCAACGACAAGCACGTCCTTACCGCTAACGTCCAGCGGCTCGTGAATGCTTACTTGAGGCTCATCAAACACCTTCCCGGCGATCCCCCAGAACCTTGACCTAATGACGTACATCTCCTCAATGCCTAGGACATCACTAACTATGCGGGCAGGAACTAGCCCGCCCCTGGAGATAGTTACGATGGCATCGAAGGACGCTCCAGAATCAAGTATCTTTCCCGCAAGCGAGTAGCAGAGCTTGAGGGCCTCGCCCCAAGGGACGTACTTAACCCTCACAGCAACTCCCTCAACAAGGTTCTATAGTGCTCGGAGGCTTCGGCGTGACCGCGTACGTAACCATGGTCACGCCCTCAACCTCCGAAGTTATCCTGGAAGCAACTCTATCCAGGACGTCGTAAGGAAGCCTAACCCAGTCGGCAGTCATGGCATCCTCACTCGACACAACCCTCAACGTCACGACGTACCCAACCTCCCTCGAATCACCCTTAACGCCGACCCACCTATCATCACCAACAACAGCGAACGCCTGCCACACATCACCGTAGAGGCCGGCACGCCTCAACTCCTCCTCAAGAATGCGTGACGCCCTCCTCACAACCTCGAGCTTAGCCCTGCTGAACCTACCCACAACCCTAACCGCCAAGCCCGGACCCGGAAACGGGTGCCTCCCAATAATCCCCTCAGGTAACCCAAGTAACCTGCCTAACTCCCTAACCTCATCCTTGTAGAGCCCCCTCAACGGCTCAACAACCTTTAACCCCAACCACTCAGGCAGTCCGGCGACGTTATGGTGACTCTTGATCCTGTCAGCGGACTCAACACAGCCGCTCTCGATCACGTCAGGGTACGTAGTTCCTTGAACGAGGTACTCAACATCCCCTAACGACTCCGCAACCTCCTTAAACACGGTGGCGAACTCCTCACCTATGATTCTCCTGCGCTCCTCACAGTCCTCAATACCCTCAAGCCTACTCAAGAACCTCTCCCTAGCATCAATGACTAGAGGGTCAAGCCCCAAGGACTTAAGGAGGGACACGACCTCCCCAACCTCATCCTCCCTAAACAAGCCATGATCAACTAAGATCGGCACCAACCTATCCCCAACAACCTTCCGCACAAGCGCTGCCGCAACGGCCGAGTCAACACCACCGCTAATGGCGGCAATAACCCTGCCCTTAGACCCGCCGAGCTCCCTCCTCAGACCATCAAGGATCTCCTCAAGAATGTTTGCGGGCCTCCAACTTAACTCAACACCAGCTAACCTCAGGAAGTTACGGAGCAGAACCCTACCCTTACGCGTGTGCTTAACCTCAGGATGGAACTGAACACCGTAAACCAAGGAACCCTTAAACCTGAACGCAGTCACGTAACCCCTACCACTAACGGCCAGCACTTCAGCACCCTCCGGGAGGGACGTAACGCACTCCCTATGACTCATCCAAACCTCCTCAACACCACCCCAACCCTCAAAGAGGGGATCGTCACGAACGATACGCACGAACGCACGGCCAAACTCACCCTCGCACTCACCAACCACGCCACCACCGCAGACAGCCAGTAGTTGATGCCCAAAGCAGATCCCAAGCACGGGTAAGCCAGAACCAAGAACCTCACCACACACTCCAGACCTTCCCGCAAGGTCCCTCACGCTCATGGGGCCGCCGGAAAGAACCACCGCCTTAACACGGTCACCGCTACCCTCAAGAACCTCGCCAAACCTACCTGGACTCGTTAGGATGGCGTAAGCGCCTAACTCACGCAACCTACGGGCTATGAGGTGCGCGTACTGCCCACCAAAATTAACGACAAGTACGGTATCGTGAGACCCGCTCACTCGCTTCCCGGGAACACTAACTATCCTTAAGTATATAAAATTTCCTAAAAACTCCTTTTAAATATTACTCAAATAATTAACATAATTAAATTAATCATTATTGGAGAGCCACATACTCAAGTGAATGCATGAGTAACGCCACAAGCAGTTGCTCGAGAAGCGATGTTTTCAATGGTAGGCGCTAAGCGGTAAGGTGAGTAGCACGGCTTAGGAACCTTGAGAACCCTTAAGTTATTTTCAGCGATTAAATGTCATGGCTCTGAAGGACTTCTTTTAGGGCCCCCAGTCTCCCTCTTAAGTCCTTGGTGAGGGTGCTGGCTCCCTTCTCGGAGGCCTTAAGGTAGGCCTCAAGCACTATGGTTAGAACCCCCGCCATCCTTGTTAGCGGGGTTTTCGAGTTCTTGAGGAAGTACTTGATCCCGTCAGGGGTTATCGCGTAATAGTGTCTCCTACCTTCCGTGTGTTTGGACACTAGGCCTTCCTCAGTCATTTCATTCAGTACTCGGTAGACGGTGCCTATTGAGGGCTTCCACTTCATGCAGGTGTGGTAGAGTATCCTCTTATAGAGGGAGTACCCGTGGAGTTTTCCCTCCTTGATCAGTATTGCGAGTATCAGCACCCTCAGGAAGGGGGGCTTTCTCCTCCCCATGAGTTTGCACCCGTACTTACTTCTGTGTTATTTAACTGAGTAAACCTTATAACTATAACCTGCCAAAACATATTCCTGAAGAATATATTCCTATAGGTGAATTACGGTGGGGGTAGCAGTAAGGAAGTACAGGGACAGGATACTCAGCGGCTCCATAATAAGGACCGCCCTATGGTTAGGGCTACCCCTAATGATCGTCCAGGTAGTTCAGGTGTCGTACAACATAGCCGACGCCTTCTGGCTCAGTAAGTACAGTGACGTAGCGATGGCTGTTCCAAGGCAGGCATGGCCTCCCATAATGTTCTTTAGTGCGTTCTCAATAGCCCTATCCTCAGCCAACCTAGCCCTTATATCCCAGTACGTTGGGGCTAAGGAATTCAGAACCGCGAGTAAGGTTGCTTCAAAGTATTTCACAGCGTCACTCACCTTGGGGCTCTTGTTCGGAACCACTTACTTGGTGCTCAGACCCATAATATTCACCTACGCGATAAGGACTCCGGCGGAGATACGTGATGAGGTAATCGCTTACGCTGGAATCATAGCCTTTGACGTAATGGCCTCGTATCTCGTGCTGGCTTACTCAACAATACTTCAGAGCGTGGGGGACACTAGGAGGCCGGCCATAGTGAATGGATTAACGTCCCTCATTAACATCGTTCTCGACCCATTCCTCATCCTAGGCATAGGCCCCTTCCCTAGGCTCGGCGTCGTCGGGGCAGCCATAGCTACAGTCACTAGCAGGGTCTTGGGTGCGGTGACCCTATTCATTATGATTAAGAGGTCGTACCCTGACCTAAGGGTGAGGCTAACCAAAGACATAGGGATTGACTGGGTCGTAGCTAACCTAAAGATCGGGTTACCTGTCCTAGTGTTAGTGATCGCGAACAGCGTCGCCAAGATGACGCAATTACGCCTAGTAAATATCTTCGGGGTCACGGTAGCCACCGCCTACTCGATAGGCTTCATCGTGATGGACCTAGCCGACGCCTCCCTCAGAGGATTCGCCAGGGCCTCAGCCATAATGGTGGGTCAAAGCATCGGTGCGGGACTCAAGGACAGGGCCAGGAAAATAGCCCTTAGAACCTCAGCATTCATCTTCGTAGCCACCGCCGTCGGCGCCATAGTGGTGTACCTCCTCAGGAACCAGCTCATATGGATCTTCACGCAAAACCCAGCCATATGGGCTGAAGCCAAGGAATTCCTTGAGATCTTCGTGTGGAGCCTACCCCTCTTCGGCGTATTCATCAACGCCATGCTGATAGGGAGGGGCTCAGGACACACACTACCCCCAACACTGATCGGGATCATAAGGCTCTGGGGATGCTGGGTCGGCATCGGCTACCTCCTAGCCCTATACATGGGTTACGGACCCCTAGGCATATGGGTCGGGATGGCGCTCAGCAACATATTCGCCGGAATAGCCTCACTAGCATGGCTCAAATACGGCAACTGGGTGCGGCCCATAATACGCAAACACATGCCCGGCATGAAAGCAGGGACGCCGGCAAGGCGCAAACATAACTCATTTCCCCATCAAGGCCTTTAGTCAGGAGG
Organism: Desulfurococcales archaeon; assembly: GCA_027023255.1. Classification (GTDB taxonomy): domain Archaea; phylum Thermoproteota; class Thermoprotei_A; order Sulfolobales; family NBVN01; genus WAOL01. Next base: position 5,196 of record JALVVU010000104.1, on the reverse strand, counting down.
AGCTTTAACTCGGGGCCTGAAGGCTTGATAATGCAGTAATGCAGTGAGGTAATCTCTTGACCCCTCCAACTTTCCTGGCCTTCTCCTAGGAACATTAATTACTTACACCTCACCTATTCCGTTCCAAGGAACTCTCTTTGCGTTAGTTGCTTCAGTTGTTTTTATTGGCGGTTTTGTCGTAAGGTGGTTGGCTTGGGTGGTGTTTGATGACTGAACTTTACCCTGTGGTTGAGGGCAGTGTATTGACCGGTGTTTTGGGGTATGGCGGTGATGCTGTGTTACTGTGTTCCGTTAACGGTGAGTGTAGGCTCCTTCTGTGGGTTAGTTCTGAGGAGGCTGTTAATGTTACGGACTTGGTTGAGGGTAGGGGCGTGAGGTTGCCTAGCGGTGGGGTCCTACCGGTTGTTTCTTGGGTTAGGGCGGCTCCTTACGTGCATGTTAGGGTGTGCAGTGGTTTGAGGAGGTATGTGTCGTGGGTTGCTAGGGAGTTGAGGGGTTCCGGCATTGCCGGTAAGCCCGTGATCGTTGGTGTGAGTGGGGGTAAGGACTCGGTCACCGCGTTAACCGTGGTTGACTCCCTTGCCGGGAGGTTCGGGCTTAGGGTTAGGGCGACGTACGTGTACATACCCTTCCTAGACTCTGTGAGGTCACGTAGGTTCGTCGAGGACGACCTGCCTCAGCGGGTGGGGTGTGACGTGGAGGTCATTGAGGCTAGGAGAAGGGACGTTAAGCGCTACCTTAAGTGGAGGGGCATGCCTAAGAGGGGAAGGAGGTGGTGCACTTACTTTAAGGTTAGGCCTATGCGTGACGCCATGAAGGCCGACAGGAGGCTTCTCGAGGTTGTTGCCGACAGGGTTTCGGAGTCGCCTAAGAGGGCTAGGAAGCTCCTTAAGGTCGCGTCCGAGCGCCTCATCCTAGCCGGGAGGAGATTTAGGCCAACGTACCTGCTGACGATCCTAGATGTTATCGACATTGTTAGGTTCGTTAATGCGGTGCACCCGGACTACTCCTCGGGCTACCCTAGGGTGGCGTGCGCGCTATGCCCCTACAGATCCCTCTACGAGTTAGGGGAGGAGGTCTTCAGGGACGTTGACGATGCCGGCTTGATCGAGGAAGTGCTTAGGAAGGAGCACTCGGCAAGATACGCTAGGTTAGGGATTGAGTTCGAGGACTTCACGGTCAGGCACTTATGGAGGTTCGAGCCACGCACGGCTAAGTTGCTTAATGAAGTGGCGAGTAAGGTGAGTAAGGATGAGAGACGGGCTAGGTTAAGTGGTGAGCACATTAAGTTAATTATTAAGGAATTATGGGAAGGCAAGTTACCTAGGGCGCACGTCCTCAAAGACCCTTGGGAATACCCGGACGCCCTACTCAAGGCGTGGAGCGAGGGTTGGTTGGCCGCGGAACTAACGCGCGAGGGTTTGAAGCCCTTAGTTAAGGGCCTTAAAGCTAATATCAGTTAAGCACCGCAGGGTTAGGGCGTGCTTAAGTCTTGAACGCGATTGATGCTCCATCCTTTGCGTTACTGGTCTTCGACCACTTAATGACAGTGCTCGCGAATAGGGGGTAGAAGCCTATATTAGGGTGATTTGGTTCGATTTAGTATGGGTTAGGATAGAACCTCTATCTTAGAGCCTGCCTAGGCGATGGGAGCGATGCTCCAAGCCTAGGCGGGTACCTCACCCTGGATGGGAGCCCCGTGCCGTTGGGCTCGACCGCCACCCATGACCCTATAACCCTATCAAAAAGGTTATGGACGAGGCGGAAGTCCCTAGAGGATGAACTAATCCATCCCAAACCACACAACCCACCCTCTAGGGACAAACGGATTAGTATGTGTAGGTAGAAACAATTCCTTAGTGTTTTAACGTGCTATTTCCTCTTCTCTGGCCAGTAGTGCTCGCCGGGCTTCGGCCTGAACGGTGTTTCTATGCGAAGTCCTGACTCTCGTAGGATTGCTCTTAATATGGAGTGCGTGGTGAGTACACCGTAAACCATGCACTCTCTATCAGTAACTACTGCGTGCTGCGTTCCCTCACGCTCCATCAGAGCCACAGCCTCGGCCACGGTGTCGTTAGCAGGGACGCAGTGAGGTAGCCTGTCCATGATGTCCCTTGCCTTGATCTTTCCTTCGTCCTCGGGCCTGAGTCCGGAGCCCTTCACTAGCCTCCTAGGGCCTGTGAAAGGTATGTGGTGCTTTGCTAGAGATGTTTGCCCTAACAGTATGAGTATGTCGTCATACGTTATCAGACCCTTGAGCCTACCCTTACTGTCTATCACTATGACATAGTGCTTGCCCTGGAGGACTTGGCGGAGTATGTTACTCAGAGGGTCGTCCTCAACTACGTAGTCATACATGGGGGTTAGGTCGCGATACTTCCTGATGAAGTCCCTCACCTTCATGCCCAGCACTTTACCTGCTCCCTTCACAAGGGACTCAATCATGCTCACGTGGGGCGCCCAAAGAATAACTACCGAACCAAAATTAATTCCTTAGCCCCTCATTGGGGGGTAATGCTTGAAAAGGCACCATCAACGGGATCCCATTCCTGGGTTACAGCCCTCCCAGATCACCGGCAGTGATGGAACGCATGGTGAGTAGGTTCTTAGAGGTCACTGTGGTTTCTTCGACCTAGAGTACCTCATCAAGGCAATGCTGGGTAGGAAGTCCCTAGAGGCGACCATAAACGTCCCTAAAATGTATGGGGTGACCTTCTAGGGACAAACGGATGCTGATAGTGTCCATTATGGCGGGGCCCAAGGTAAGTATGATTATAGAGAATAAGTGATTTCCTTGAAGCCTACTGGAGGAGCCATACGTTCCCGACGTACACGTGCTTCAGCCCGGCGTTCCGGGCCTCCCTAACGCATTCTTTCGCCTGCCTGCGTGGCGTGGTTCCGACGTCATTCATCAGGTGGTCTGGGTGGAAGGCTAGGAGCACTAGGGGGACGTCAGTGTCGAGGGACGCCAGGTACTCGGAGATCCTCCTAACCTCCTCCGCGTCAACGTACTCAGGCACTAGGAGCACACTCACGGTCAGTAACGGGATCTCAGGACGTTCCCTCCCCATCCTAGCCACTAGGGCGGTGTTGACCATTAACCGCTTAACAGCCTTCTCACCATTAACGCCCGTCAAAGCCTCATACACGGACGGTGTCCAAGCCTTCCAGTCCACCTTAACTATCCCACCACTAATTAAGGAGAGCCTAGCCATAGCCCTCATCAACCCAGGGTGCTCAACGCCATTAGTCTCCCAACACACCCTCTTGACGAGGCCTCCCTCGCGAGCCCTACGCACAACCTCGTTGGAAGCCCTCAACGCGAAAGGCGCGTGAGGTCCTGGGTCACCACCGAAGTAGCAGATACACGTCACGCGGGGATCCATCGCAGCCTCAACTAACTCACTCCAGTCCCTAACCCACGGCACCCTACCCCCTCTCCTCACCGCCTCACCAGCCATCACCTTATGCTGCCAGTTCTGGCAGAACACGCAGTCCAGCCCGCAACCAGCGAAGAAAACAGCTAGGTTCACGTACCCCTCCTCAAGCCCCGGCCTAACAGCGAATTCAGGGAACCCGGCCCCCGTAACCGCGGGACAGAAGTGTGCGGCCACACAATTAGTTGGGTGAGGGTCGAAATACCACTCAACAACCGCCCTACCGTAACCAGAGACAGGGACTAATCCTCCACCCCTGAACACCCAAGCACCGCAAAACCCACTAGCACCCTCCTCACGCGGCACTAAACACTCATTAACGCATAGCCCGCACCTGAACCCACCCTCAGACCTAGGGACGTTAGCGGGTAAGCCAACATCAACCCTAAACCCCTCCCTAACGCCGAGGGACTTAACCACCCTAAGAGACTCCGAGGGCCGGCACCTCAAACACTCGGCACACACCCCAACAACCCTACTAACATGAGGCGAGGACTTACCGCAAACCCCGCACCTCACCAAGAAGCATGGCACCCAAGAAAAAGCGGGGAATCAAAGGTAATTAAACGTCCTGAGGATGCAAGGACCCCGTCACCCTATCTCAGTTCCTTACTTGCTGCTCGCACCTCAGAACTAGAACTATGTTAAGGAATCGTGATAGAGGATAAACTAGCTATGTAGTGTGGCCGTAGGTAATATGCCACGATTACATTACTTGAATAATGTTTTATATTTTTATAATGACCTGGACTACCTAAGTACGGTGAGCCGTATGAGGCGATGGAGTGCAACGTTACTGATTCTGATAGCAGTCGCGTTAGGTGTGTTAAATAGCGTCGCTTACTACGCGGGCGCGGCTCAGCAACCAGGGAGCGTTAACGAGTACGGTAAGGTGCCCTACTGTGTAGGGATAGTTAAGTACCCTAACTGGGGATTACCGGACGTCGCCTACCCGGGAGGTAACGTGAGCATTCACTTATGGAGTAATGTGGGGGTGAAGGACGCTGTCCTCGAGAACGGCTCGTTCAAGGTTAGGCTGAAGCTCATTAAGAGTGGTGAAGGTATTGTCGAGGCTGAATTACCTGAGGGTGTGGGGCCCGGGATGTATGACTTAATACTGAACACCACTGAAGGCGTTTGCAGTGTCCACAACGCTGTCTGGGTGCCTGGGGAGGGGTTTGACTCATCGAGCAGTGCCTTAGTGCTGATGCACGTAACTGATAACCACTTCAACGTCCTGAACCCCGGCGAAAGGCCTGCGGCGGACTACGTGTTATCAGCTGTGCTTCTGGCTTTAAGCATGCCTAACGTTACGGCGGTGGTGAACACCGGTGACTTAGCGAACACGGGCAACGTTAACCAGTACCTCAAGGCTATCGAGGTATTCAGCCTCCTTAACAAGCCCGTATTCTCGATACCCGGCAACCACGACCACGTGGTCGGGATCAAGAACTACGAGCTGTACGTGGGCCCGACGAACTGGAGTCTGAGGCTAGGGAGGTTCCTCCTCGTAGGCATGGACACGGGGTACGACGGGTACCCGACGACGGCGGAGGCCGAGTGGGCGTACAAGGTCCTAACAGGGAGTAACGCCACCGCCGAGATACTAATGTTCCACCACCCCCTCTTCGGGTACGTGTACGGTAACACGCCCCACGACTTCAACGTGAGTAGCTGGCAGGACCTAGAGAAGGTGCTACTCTCCAAGAAACCCGGAAGCAAGTACCCCTACCTATTCACTAGCTGGCTTCAGAACAGG
>JALVVU010000103.1 GCA_027023255.1 Desulfurococcales archaeon | reverse complement strand
AAAAATACTACAGGAACACCGTTTAAAGACGTGAACACAAGATACTTTCAGAGGGTGTAGGTTAGTGTCTGACCCAGGACTCCTAATGATTGGGTTGATGCTTATCGTTACGGGCATCATAATGATCATCATGGGTTACTTAGCCGAGGCGGCTGCTAGGAGACCTCACTACCCAGGCGAGGAGTCCGAGGGTCCTAAGGTGAGTGGCGGCGGGGTCGTGATAATAGGGCCCATACCGATAATCTTTGGGAATGACAGGAGAGCAGCCCTAATAGCTGCCGTGATAGGTGCTGTCCTCACCGTGATAGCCCTAATCACGTTCCTCCTAATGAATTGGGGGGTCTGGAAGCCTTGAACGCGCTGAAGGTCTTCGGGTTAATCCTCATCCTAATAGGGTTGTGGTTAGTGAGCCTCTCCTTCCTAATGCAGCCTCCCGGGGGTTGGGGACTCAGCACAGTGACCGCGCCCCCACAGTCGCAGCCTTCTAGCGGCGGGGGCTTCGCTGGGTGCGTCGTGATCTTCTTCATCCCGATATGCTTCTCAGGTAACTCCGCGCCGGGGTGGTTCATCGCGTTGAGCGTGGGCGTGTTCCTAGCGTTCTTCCTGATCTTCATACTCCTAATCATCAGGATGTTCAGGGCTGTGGGGCGAGCCCCTCAAACTTACCCATACCCTTAAGCCCGCCCACTACGTAGTGAGAGCGTTTCCCGCTAGCGTTAATGCCTTCTTTAAATGTTTAATTACTTTAAAGGCACGCCTTATTTACCTTAAATTAAATAGTATACGGTGGGCTGATTGGTTAGGGAGGATCTGAAGCCCTTCTTCTTCCCCGAGTCCGTAGCGGTGGTCGGGGCTTCCAGGAAGCCCGGTAAGGTTGGGCACGAGCTCCTCAGGAACCTCAAGAGGTTCTATAAGGGCAGGATATACCCCATCAACCCTAAGGCAGAGGAGATCCTCGGGCTTAAGGCGTACCCCTCAATCAAGTCCTTACCTGAGACCCCCGACCTAGCAGTAATCGTCGTGCCCGCCCCCGCAGTGCCTCAAGCGGCTGAGGAGGCGGGTGAAGCCGGGGTCAAGGCGATCATAGTGATTTCCGGTGGGTTCAAGGAGGTCGGGCACGAGGGCGCGGAGCTCGAGAGGAAGTTGGTGGAAGTAGTGAGGAAGTATGGGATGAGGCTCATAGGCCCTAACTGCGTGGGCGTGTACGTCCCGAAGTCAGGCATCAACACGGTGTTCCTCCCAGCGGAGAGGCAGGGCTTCCCGCCCCACGGAGGCATAGCGTTCATATCGCAGTCAGGTGCGTTCGGCGCCGCCGTCCTTGACTGGGCAGCGATGAGGGGCGTTGGGATGAGTAAGTTCGTGAGTTACGGGAATAAGGCGGACGTCGATGACGCCGACCTCCTCGAGTACCTTAGGGAGGACCCGGACACCCGAGTCATAACGATGTACGTTGAGGGTGTTGAGGATGGGCGCGCATTCATGAAGGCACTTAAGGAAACCACCCCGGTCAAGCCAGTAATAGTGCTTAAGTCCGGCAGGACCGAAGCCGGGGCTAGGGCCGCGTCATCACACACCGGCAGCCTAGCAGGGAGCGACGCCGTGTACTCGGCAGCCTTCAAGCAGTCGGGAGCGATAAGGGCTTACGGCATGGAGGACCTCTTCGACATAGCCATGGCGTTCGACAAGCAACCACCGGCAGCGGGGGACAGGGTGGCTGTTCTGACGGTGGGTGGTGGTTCCGGAGTGATGACTACTGACGCGCTATCCGACCTAGGGCTTAAGGTACCTAAGCTAAGCGACGAGACCGTAGCTAAGCTCAGGAAAGTCCTCCTACCCATAGCCTCTCCCTACAACCCCGTCGACGTAACTGGCTCGGCGAGGGACGAGCACTTAATTCAGGCGGCGGAAATACTGATGAGGTCCGGCGAGATCGACGTGATCGTGTGGCTCCCATACTACATGGTCCCCGGCATATCACCCAACCTAAACAAGGAATTCATCAAGGTCGTGAAGGAAGTTAACGAGGAACTCGACAAGCCAATACCAATCATAGGCGTCGCCACTGGCGGCGAGTACACCTGGAAGTACGCGAAGGAAGCCGAAGCGATGGGCATACCCATGTACCTATCACCGGAACGCGCCGCACTCGCCGTTAAGGCGCTAGTGGATTACGGCAAGTGGCTCAAACTACACGGAACCTACGAGGAGTACCTCAGCAGGTTCTACTCAAGCCTGAAGCAGTAGTCACGCATCACGACCCACTTTATTTCCTTACCCGAAAGACCATCCACGCTTTCCCGTGCGACTACTTTTACTTTAGTTAACTGAGAAGCGTCCGCATGAATATAATTACTTCATCTTGTGCTAATCGCTGGATACGGGCTTGCGTCAGTGAATAATGATCTTCACTGTTTGAACAGGCTTTGCGTTGGTGTGGGAGGGTGCTTCCCCTACTTACTTGCTTCGCCTCCAAGCATCCGCTATTAGGCCAGTCACTAGGATTGCGGTCGACACTGCGAGGA
>JALVVU010000102.1 GCA_027023255.1 Desulfurococcales archaeon | reverse complement strand
GAACCCCCGTCCTCGACTTAAGGCCCCTCGACCCCGACTCAATACCTGACCCATCATCAATAAAGGTTAGTGCGTGGGCTTCGGAACTAAAGAAGCGACTCTCATTGATCCTAGGAAAAAACGTTAGGATTTAACGTGAACCCTAAAATTACTATTCAAACGTTAATGCAGCCCCCATAATCATTAATTAGTAGTTACTTGGTGATCGAAAAATAAATTTAAATATCACTGGACACACTAATACCGAGGTGTTCCCACCCTTGAGCGAGGAAGAGAAAGGCATCAAAGCATACGTGCTAATGGTCGTGGAAATAGGGTCCGATCACGAAGTAGCGGAGAAGGTCAGAGAAATTGACGACGATGTCAAGGTATACACCGACCTAGTGTTCGGCGAGTTCGACATAGTTGCTGTGATAGAGGCGCCATCAATAAAGAAATTAGATAAAGTAATAACTAAGATAAGGAGACTACCAGGCGTACTGAAGACCGTTACTCTCGTGGCTTCCTAACCTCACCTTCTCCGCCCCCCAACCCCCACCCTCACCCCCATAAATCATAAAGCCCTCACGTAACAATCACGAAGGATGCGAAGTGACTAGCGGGAACCTCAAGCTGGCCGTGCTCTTCAGCCTCTCAGCGCTAGCTGCGGCGTTCAAGATAGTTGGTGGTATTGTTTACGGTTCTAAGTCGTTATTGGTTGATGCGTTGACATCAATCGCTAACCTAGTGGCGTTGACGGCCACAATAACGTACTTCATGAGGAGCTTGAGGCCTCCTGATGAAGACCATCATTACGGACATAGGAGATTAACGTACGGCGGCACGATACTCACGCTAATGTCGTACTCATTCGTGGCTGGGATAGCCGTCGCTGAACTCATGAGTCCTAAGCCTTACAGGGTCTCAATAAACGCGCCAATACTTGCGGTACTGGGCTTCGCAACGTACTCGGTAGTCATAACCCTCTCCAGACGGTGGGGGAAGGCGTTCTTGCCGTACTCGGTATTCACGGTTAGCGAATTAATAGAGAGTGGTGTTGTCATAGCTTCTTCAGTAGCTGGTGCGCTGTATTCCTACATTATTGACTACGCGGGGGCATGGATCCTTGCCGCATACATATTCTACGAACTAGCATTAATCACGCGTGACGTGATTAAGATAGTTAGTGACACCGCGCCCCCGCAATCCACGATGCGAGGGATCGCACGCACGCTGAGGGATCTAGGGCTGGAACCGGTGAGGATAAGGTTGAGGATTGTGGACGATGCTACATTGCATGGGGATGTAATCGTAAGGGTTCCTTCAAGCATGAGGGTGGATGAGGTTAATGACTTAATATCTGAGGCAGAACGCGTAATTAAGGAGCGCTTTAATGCCGATGTGACCATAGCGTTGGAGGCGACGAACCGTGGCGGACGAGAAGGTAAGAAAGCTTGAGGGGCTAGTTCGTGAGTTCCTCCTGCTTATTGGTGAGGACCCCAACCGTGAGGGCCTTAAGGAAACGCCAGCAAGGGTCGCTAGGATGTGGTTAGGGGAGCTCTCGGCAGGGTACAGGGAGGACCCGACCACACACCTAAAGACCTTCACAGCAACTGACGCGGGACTGAAAAACGGTGTGGTAGTGGTGAGGGATATACCAGTGCGCTCAATATGTGAGCATCACCTCCTTCCGTTCTTCGGGTACGCACACATTGCTTATGTGCCGGACGGAGCAATACTGGGATTCAGCAAATTCGCAAGGATCGTGGATACTTTCGCTAAGAGGCTACAGGTTCAGGAGAGACTCACAAGGCAGGTTGCGGACTTCCTTTACGAGGAACTAAAGCCTAAGGGACTAGTAGTGCTCATAGACGCCATACACACATGCGCCCTAGTAAGGGGTGTTGAGGAACCCATGTACCTAACAACCATGGAGGTTCGGGGAATCTTCAGGGAGGACGAGTCATTAAGGAGGGAAGCCCTAGCCCTGCTACTGCAGAGTAGCGCCATGAGGCTAAGACATATTCAGGAGTGAGCATACTACGTTAAATAGTCAAAAACCACAGATAATCACGGTGGTAATTAATGATCAGCAACCACAGGCTAAGGGTAGCCGCGATCGGCGTGCTGACAGCGTTACTCCTCACTCTAATCTCAGCCACGGTAATGGCCGCAAGCAACACCTCAACCACGGCTACAGGGACTAGCACTCAGGGCGTAGTCAATGAGCTCGTAACGAAGTTACTCACAAACCCTAAAGCACTGATAGTCATACTCATTCAGTTCTTCCTGGGCTTCGCCCTCGGTTATTACTCGGCTAAGGTAGTGAAGTACATACTCGCGCTAATAGCGATAATAGTTCTTGGGTCGGTGCTCTCAGTGTGGAGCATAGGCGGGAACGTTAATGAATTCCTCGCGAAGCTCGGGACGGAAGCGGTGAAGCTATGGCCCGTGATTCAAGGAATCCTAGCAACCTTCGGCATAATGACCGTAGCACCGATAACCGTTGGCTTCATCTTAGGTGTGGTTGTCGCGTTCACAAGGAAGTAAGTTTTTCCTCGGTTGTAGGTTTCCGTAAGCCACGTGTTACGTTAGGAACTCTCCCTCAACAATAGCTTTTACTAGAGGTTCCTCACTATCGCTTAAAGGTAACGTCACCGTCTTATCCCCACTGAGCTTAAGCTCCAAGAATTTCTTCAGAAGCTTCTTCTTCAGCCTCAACTGCTCAACTAAACCATTAACAACATATCTCCGTATCTTCCTATCAGTTCCTAGAATATATATGAGGCTCTCCCTGCGGCCCTGCCTAATGTCGGCGACCGCACCCGCCTCGTAGTCTGTACTCGTAAGGAACTTCTCGGCCACAGCCTTAAGCACAGTAAGCATCTCATCCTTAGTACCATGAACCCATTGACTACAGTTGATTATCTTAGGCACTAGGTCAAACTCGAGGAATAGGAACTCACGCAGTTTACGCATCCTCTCTCCGGTTAAAACCCCACCGTACCTGAATCCAACACATATTTGATCAGGTTCATCACATGGTGCCAGCTCCACCAATATGCACTGACCAGGCTCACCGCAAATAATAACTCTAGCGGTAACTACCTCATCCTTCGCAGAAACTACCCTATCCATGACTTCCCGCAGGAGGTCACTAGCCGTCCTTGAGAGCTTTATCGCCATTTTAAACCACTACCTCTATTTCTATTCTCTAATATCTCCTAAAAGATACTTTCTGTTAAGCGAGGTAAAAAATTTTTGTTTCTTAAATACAGTGCATTATTTTAATAGTTTATTTTTTCAACTTATAAACTTATTATGAACTTATAAACATAATGAATAGCGCTAATGAATTTGAAGTTTAGGAGATATAGTGTAATGGAGGAGATCCGCTATTACTGCTCCAGAATATCTCTGCACTCCTTGGCAACTTTAAGAACAGCTTCCCTGAAGGCATCATAGAGCTCCTCGTTAAAGGCCACAAGAAGAACTTCGTTCACGTTACTGAGCCTCCGCAATTCCTCGACTATCGTCTCAACCATCGCTAAGGCTGCCTCATAAGGGTTGAGACCACCTACCCCAGTACCCATGCCTGGGAAGGCTATTGACTTGATGCAGGCATCATCTGCCGCTCTTAGTGCTGCTCGAACAGCAGCTCTAACCTTATCTATGGTTGTGCGCATGGCTGGCCTCTCCATGGTTGGTGCGTGAATGACGTACTTGCAGGGTAGCCTGCCTGCGCCAGTTATTACTGCTCTACCGACAGGTACTGGCGCGTACTTACGTGCTTCAGACTCTATTGTTTGCCCTCCAGCATGCCTTATGGCACCAGCCACGCCTCCGCCCATAATCATCCATGAGTTAGCTGGGTTGACTATAGCGTCAACCTTAACCTTAGTTATATCCCCCTTAATGATCCTGAAGGGACACGCACTCAAGACTAACGACCCGGGTATTACATTAATTATAATCTTTAATTACCGTTGATTAGCGCTTGCACCCCCTAAGAACCCATTCCACTAGCTACCCAAAGTTAGCAACTCGGTGACAGGGGCCGGGGAAGGGTTTAAGCTACGTTGCCCCTTCCCCTGGTCGCTCTCTTATTTTCATCCATTGAGGCGATTAACGAGTCTATGAGTACCTTTGGAATCCCAGGGTAGAGTTCCTGAAGCACTTCAGCGGCTTTGTTAGGACTTTTATTCACAAGCTCAGGAAGTGTCATACCGTACTTACTTCTCGCCAGAAGGTCAAGTACCATATACATTCCGGGCGCAGCTGACCTTATATTTATTCGTGACTTACTGCTGCTCATTGTATCGCTTCTCAGTGCTCCAGTTGTATTTATCAAGCACTCCAACACCACGTAATATCATGTGTCATAAAGCATTACCATATGTAACCTAACTATTTGAAAGTTAGATTGGTAAGTGTTGTAAAATATGTTAAATTTCTCACAATAATATAGTAAATTACGTAGATAAGATGTAGCGAGAGAGGAAGCTTGCACCGTACACTGAAGTTTTTGAGGGAGGGTTACCCATAATGGCTTAGGTGAGTCGAACAGTTGCCGGAGCGAGATGTGATTAACCTGCTCAGGAAATTGGTCGGAACTCCTAGCCCCTCAGGAGCTGAGGGCGATGTTGCTGGGCTCGTCAAGGATTTCCTACTGGACGCTGGGGTTGATGAGGCATTCATAGATAATGTCGGTAACGTCGTCGCTAGGTTACGTGGCAAAGGTTTCGGCCCGGTTCTCATTGAGGGACACTTAGACACCGTTGATCCAGGAAATCTGGAGCAGTGGCACGTTGACCCCTTCGCCGCTAAGATCATAGATGGGAGGCTTTACGGTAGAGGAGCGGCCGACATGAAGGGCGGTATAGCGTCCCAAATATCGGCGCTGGCGGGCCTCAAAGAAATGGATTTGGATCTCTATGTAGTGTACACAGTGCACGAGGAGACTGCAGAGGGTGCGTCCATTGCGCATACCCTAAACACAGTGTTCAGGAACATTAGGTTCGAGGTAGCCATAACTGGGGAGGCAACAAGCCTGAACCTCGGTGTGGGTCATAGGGGCAGGGCGGTAATCGACGTCAGAATATGTGGTAGGTCAGCACATGCATCAATGCCTGAGGAAGGTGTGAATGCCTTGCTTGGGGCGTCGGAATTCGCCATACTCGCAACGAATGCGGCCCAAGGACTCCCTGAGCACCCCATCCTAGGTAAGGAAACATTAACTCCGTCCGTAATTACGTGCGCGCCGGAGGACGTGCCCCAAATACCTGACCAATGTGTTTTAACCCTTGATCACAGGGTTGTCGCGTCCCGTAGCCCCGAAGATGTGCTGGCGTTCTACGACGGGGTTTGCGAGGAGTTACTGAAGACTGGCAACGCTATCTCATGCCAGCCTAGGTTAAGGGAGGAGGTAATCAGGACTTGGACCGGTGTGGATCTAAGGGTGCGTGAGTTCTTCTCAGCGTGGCTGAACGAGGACAGGTTAATGATTAGGGAGGTGCTGGGAGCCTTGAAGAGGGGCTACCAGTACGCGACGAAGTACGTTTGGAGATTCAGCACTGACCTAGCGTACGTTTCCGGCGTACTGGGCATCAGCGGATTGGGTCTAGGACCCGGCGACGAATCCATGGCGCATAAGCCTGACGAGTACGTCGAGGTCATTGAGGTTAAGAAAGCCATTGAGTTATACCGTAAGTTACTTTACGCACTTAACGAGGTAATAACATCCCGCCATAGGAAGTGACGCGGTTAAGTGAAAAACTCCCGTGTTGTTAGGTTTTCAGGCTTCACTTTACTTCCCTAGGTACGCTATCGCCTCAGCCTCCAGCTCCACGTCCTTGGGCAACCTACTGACGCCCACTACGGCGCGTGCCGGCTTATGCTTGCTGAAGTACTCACTATACACTTCATTAAACTCACTGAACTTGCTGATGTCCCTCATGTATACAGTCACCTTCACAATGTCCTCTAGTGTTCCGCCCGCAGCCTCAACTATGGCCTTAATATTCTCGAGGACCTGCCTCGACGCTCTCCTGAAGTCATCCCTGATGATCTGACCGGTGGCGGGGTCAATCGGTATCTGACCCGATATGAATAACCACGCACCTACTCTCACACCTTGGGAGTATGGACCAACAGGCTTAGGAGCTTTCTCCGTGAACACGTACTCCATAGTGTTAGCCCCTAAGTAGGATTGTGAGTGGGGTTAAACTGTTTAGCATGTGGGCTTAGGGCTACTCTATTCTTACGGAAGAGTAAGCTGAGACGGCTAGGAACGGGAGGAGTATGGTGAGGGATACTATATTGTAATTAAGTATGGCAAGAACTATTCCTGTAGCCGATGCCGCGAGCATAGCGTAAGGTAGCCAGTCACGCCCCACGCTAGACCCCCGCTTAGGCGTTATTATGTACCTGTACCTCAGCCTAAGCAGGCCACGTAGTGAGTGAAACCCCATAACAGGTATTAACACACCTAGCATCGCCGCCGCCCTACCCAACTGCACTAACGACTTCCAAAGGCTTGCCCCGTCAGTCACCCAGCCCGTCTTATCTGAGAGCTTTAACTGCAACACAACGTAAGCCACGACTACGGCCTCAGCGATTAAGGCTATGGTGACTAAGGCAGGACTATGTAGTGCCCTCCAGAAACTCCAGCCCGGCTCAAGCACGGCAGCCGCAAAGGCTAGGAGGATAGCTATTAGGATTAGGAGCGTTAACGCGGGTTGAAGCATGTAAAGAATCATCTCAAGCTTTTTCCCTAAGCTCATCTTGGCACGGGTCATAATACTGTGAAGAGTTCTTGACAAAACTTCGGAAGCCCCATACGCCCAGCGGCTCTGCTGAATTCTTAGCGCACGGAACTTCGACGGCACAAGCACCTCGGTTTCTCCCTTCTCAAGCACGACGGGAAAGTACCCCTTTAACGCTAGTTTAGTGCCTAACCATATGTCGTCCTGAATAATGTTGGGGCCCCAGTACCCTACCTCCTCAAGCACGTCCTTCCGTATAGCTGTCCCTGAACCAAGCGGGAAAACGAAAAAACCTGCCCTACCCCTCATCCTGTAGAGGAGATGCGATACCGTGTCCGTACTAAAGATCATCGCCTCAGAAACACGTCCCGGCTCCTTAGCGTACCCTTTCCAAGGAGCTATTATTGCCGGCGGCTTAAGTTCAGATGCGACGACACATATGTCATCGAGGGTCTCCGCCGTCACTTTGGAGTCTGAATCAAGTATCATCACGTACTCACCCTCAGCAATCTTAGCCCCGTAATCCAGCGCACCGCTCCTACCCCCTATAGGCTTCTCCCTCCTCAGAATCCTAACAACACCAGAACTAATCTCGTCACGTAGTGCGTGACGTAATTCCCTCACGTAATCTTCCCTATCATCCGAGACTATGAGAACGTTGCCCAAGCAGTGTTCTGCAGACATTAATGCTTGGGCACGTACTTTAGTTGCTTCGACAAGCAGGTCAAGGGGCTCATTTTTCGTCGGAACTATTATGGTTATCCTTACCTTACTGTTATTGTCTCCGCCGGCTCGATTACTCATCCTAGGGCTAACTATCCACGAGTTCTTACTGTTCCTGGCTTTAATGTATATTAGGATATGATACCCAAGCGATACCACGAGCGATACTAGGGCTGCGATGGCGGCAGCAATCGTCAGCATCATTCCCGTCAATGCCCGCACCTTCACTTGAGAATAAGTAATTAGGTCTTACGGTTCGCTGGACGCAGGTGTCGTATGCGTTGAATGGCTTGATTACAGGGTCCATTTTATTTCTGTGTGGTAATGTTTATACGGAATGTTCGGAATATACTGAACATGGGGGAGAACGGATGGATCCGCTGATTAATCTATTCACGATGCTTAGGCTACCGTTCGCCGCCGCGCTAGTACTCTCCACCCTAATACGCGAGAGGAAGCCCCTAGCACTGAACGAGCTTGTTGAAGCGACGGGATACGCTAAGAGCCATCTCTCCTCAGCGCTTAGGTTGCTGGAGGAGAAGTACTTAATCGAGAGGATAAGGGTTCGCGGCAGGAAGCACCTATTCCGAGTGAGAGCTGAGGGTGTGATTGCCTTAATTCGCGATCATCTAAGCGAGATACGCGCGTACCTGAAGTCCGTAGCGGACGAGTTCGAGGATGAGGACATATTGAATGCTGTGCGCACGCTTGAGAGTGAGCTACACTCACTTCTGACTAAGTTAGAGGAGGTGTGAGGAATGGTGAGTCAGCAGGTACTAACTAAATCGAGGTTAGGGATAGAGGAGAATAGTAAGGAAATAGTGATGGTTGTCTGTGATGGTGTGAGTTCAGCGGATGCCGCGATGCTTGCTAATGAGGTGGCCAAGAAAACAGTGAGGGAGGGCAAGCGCAGGGCACTTATATACGTCGTATCACCGCTGGGTAGACCAGAGTACTTCGAGGTGGTTAAGAGCGTCATACAAGAGAACATAGGTTTAAGCATGAGCATAAGGTACTCCGGGTCGAAACCCAAGGACTTACTGGAACTAATTAGCAGATTAGGCAATCCAGACGTAGTCATAGCTGGGCTTTGCGGCGACTTCATTCAAGCACTGGATAACGCAGGTTACGAGAACATGGTATTTATTCACTCTAAGAGAGGAGGTGATAAATGATGGGCTCGCGCAGGGGTTTCGAAATAGTAATCACGTCCGACAGAACAATGATGAGTAACCACCACGGTAAGGAATTCCTAGGATTCATGGCTACGGGGCCAGCCATAGGGATGCCGGAACGCTTATGGATGTGGTTGGCCGCACCTAAACCCAAGGTGGATAGCTTAGGCAGACCTGTTGAGGCGCCCTACGGGCTCAGGAAAGTTGAGGCCGTTCTTCAAGACGCTGGGTACAATGCGGCCGTAGTCGATCCCGACCACATACATAAGCACTTAGACACCATGAAAGCGTTACTAATAGGGCACCACGACTTCTTCGCCTACGGCCCTCCAAGCTCTGAATGGTGGGTCATGACGGGTCAGGAGCCGGTCAATAGGAAGTCCTTCCGGAAATTCATGGAGTCACCGGCAGTTAGGGAGGCTAAGAGACGTGGGGTCAAGATAATAGTTGGCGGTCCTGCAGCGTGGCAGTGGTTATGGGCTTTGGAGGAGTGGAAGAGATGGGGCGTGGACTGCGTTGTTGATGGGGAGGCAGAGCTAGTGATCACGGACATTGTTGAGGCAGCGCTAAACAACGAGCCCTTACCAGACTACGTGTATGTTGGGCCTGCCGACACTCCCTCAGTGGAGCAGATTCCAGTCATTAAGGGCGCGAGCGTAAACGGGTTAATAGAGATAATGAGGGGGTGCCCCAGGGGCTGTAAGTTCTGTTCAGTAACGTTGAGGCCCCTCAGGTTCCTCCCAATAGACCACATACTTAAGGAGATTGAGGTTAATGCACGTGCGGGCATCAAGAACACCATACTCCATAGTGAGGACGTATTCCTCTACCATGCCGACGGCGTTAAACCGAGGCCGGAACCCCTGCTCAGACTGCATGAGGCCGTACTTAAGGCAACGCCCGGTACCATATCGTGGGCGCACCTAAGCCTAGCAGCGATAAAATATGCGGAGGAAAAGCACAAGCTCGTAACTAAGCTAATGCAGGACATGATAATACCTAAACAGAGGTACATAGGGGTGGAGGTAGGCATAGAGACAGGCAGCGTCAGGCTCGCCAAGATAATAATGCCGGCAAAGTCAGCGCCCTACCCGTCGGAGAAGTGGCCTGAGGTCGTTGAGGACGCCTTCCGAATAATGCACGAGAACTACATAATACCGGCAGCAACCATAATCCTAGGCCTGCCGGAGGAGACCCCCGACGATGTTGTTGCTACGGCAGAACTACTAGACCGCCTCAGGCCATACAGGAGCTTAATCGTCCCGATGTTCTTCGTCCCGATGGGCGCGTTAAAGAACAGAGACTGGTTCAAGAAACACGGTCTCAAGGAGGAGCACATCGACGTATTGGAGCTCTGCTTAAAGCACTCAATGTACTGGGTTGAGGACCTAATCAATAAGTTCTACCTAAACGAGCCCCTGCTAATGCCCGTCAGGCTAGGCATAAAGCTATTCCTCTCACTAGTACGGCGAAACATACATAGGATTAGACCCGCGCTGGAGGCCATGATAGCTGAAGGCAGGAAGGAAGCGGAGGTTGGGACTCCCCACGCAGTCGCTAGCGCAGGAGTTACCTGCGGCTGTAGGGCATCTAACCCACATCAGCAGTAACGCGTTTCTCCATTTTTAGCTCCTACCTCTCCCAGGTTCTTTACTTTCCCATAGTAATATTATTAGTTCTCGAACCATTTACGGCGCAGTTCCTGTCTACCAGCCTAGATACGGTTATGGTTAATTAGTACGCTAACAATTTAACGGACTCAAATCCATAGAGAGTGGGTAATGCCATGCTTTGGCGGCGAGCAGGGCCTGAAGGCCACCTACGCGTAATATTAATAGTCATGCTCTGGATTTGGGTCGTGACCACCGCCGCAGTAGCCGGTGCGTCATCAGCGTCCTCTCCAAGTAGTATTGGACATGTTGGTGGATTCACGGAGTTGCTGGGCTTCCTGATTCCTCTAGCCCTAACGGATTCCGTGAATCCATGCACGTTCGCCCTTTACGCCACCCTACTTGTTTCCATCTCGGTGAGTGAGTCTAGGGGGAAGGTGGCGCTTGCTGGCGTAGCCTTTATCGCGGCGGTAATGACTGGTTACTTGGCCCTTGGTTTAGGGTTAAGTACCTTTGCCTCCCTCATACCCCGCGGGTTAGTCGTTGCTGTGGCTTTTGCTTACGCTGCTTTCATAATATACAGGTCTGTCAGGGACCTGAGGGGCACGTCCAAACAGGACGTGTGCCGAGAGGGTGACCCTGAGTGTA
>JALVVU010000101.1 GCA_027023255.1 Desulfurococcales archaeon | reverse complement strand
GGTTACGCATAATTTTCCTAATGCCGTAAAGTACGAGCTTACCTAAGCTAAGGGGTTTCCCCCTTAACGCATTATTTACGCTGCGTATCACTACGTCACGTACTGTCGGCGCGCTTAGGGCGAATTTAGTGAGGTTTAGATCCTTGATTTCCTCCGTGCCGCTAACCGTGCTTAGCTTTCCAGGTGCGGCAGCCTCAATAATGAGTGCGGCTGAGAAAGCGTCGGCGACTGCGTGTTTCAGCATCTTTTGCCTGCTACGCGCTCTCAGACTAACTCACGCTCACCGGGGAGTTGCTTTACAACGTAGATCTTTTCTAGCTCCCCCTCAATGAGTTGGCGCCAGCGGTCCGAGACCGCCACTATCGAGAACAACCCTATAGGTGTCGCTCCAGCCATCTTGATTAGCTTTATCAGTGCCTTGGACGTCCTGCCTGTGTTTAGGAGGTCGTCAACTATGAGTACCCTGTCACTCACGCTTAGAAACGAGGCAGGCAGGAACAAGTTCACGACGGCTGGCGGGTCCCTTGCTAAGTAACTTGTCTGGTAGTACTCCTTAATGCCGAATTCAGGCTTCTTTCTCGCTATCACTAGGCTTGTGTCAAGCACGCTCGCCACCTTAACCGCTATGGGGATACCGTCCACCTCGACTGTGGCGACAGCTGTTATGTTGTATTTGTGGAATTCTCTGTAGGCTAGGTACGCGAATATCTTGAGCAGTGAAGGGTTGTATATCACTTTTGAGAGATTGTAGATGTTATCCCCGACCTCTATGATGTTGTCTCTAAGCACTCGATCTATTACTTGGGGCTGTGTTAACTTCTTAACGAGCTCCTGCGCCCTCTCTGCGCTCGGCATGATCTTCATGTTAATATACCTCCACAGCGCGGGTGCTGGAAGACCCGTAATTGCCTCTAGATCCTTATACTTAAACACCTTCTTGTAGGATCGAAGCAGTTCGATAGCGAATATCCTTATGTCTGTGAGCATTTAGTCCACCTCAGTCTCAAGTTCATGTTAAAGTACGACTTATAAGTTTATATCAGTTAAGTAAAATAGTGAGGGTAAGTGGTGGTGCTCTGTTACCTTAAACCGTCAATAGAAGGTTAAACGGCGGAATACTTATTCATATGCTGACACAGTCCCTATTCCTCAACCGTTAGTCCGGCGGCAACCTTATCTAAGAACTTAGGGTCACTGACGTCAGACGCTAGCTTTGACGTGATCTTGTATATTAGGGTCGCTAGGTCTTCACTTAATTCCATGACCTCACCCATCGCTATGATTTTCGGCTCACCCTTACCTGTCGTTACAACTAAGTGAACATTTAGGCCGACTTCATCCCTCAGGTATGATTTAATTAACTGGATCTTCTTGAGGACCTCAGGCTTGCTTCCGAAGGGTATTGAGGCTATTAGCGTTATGTCCCGCATGAATGCCCTCACCGGTACCTTAGTTGGTGGCGATACAGCTTAAAAGGCTGGTACCGTTTACTAGGTGTCGGCTGAAATTAGTGGTGTGATGGTCGGCGTGCTTGGTTGCGTTTGTTTTGGTTAGTCTGTTTTATGTCGAACATTTATATAGAACGGTGCGATATTATACTTTAATGGGGTGATAAGAAATGGCAGTTAAATCAAAACCCAAGGAGTTGGAGGTTGTTTACGAGGACGAGGATGTGCTAGTGGTTAGAGCGCCTGACGATGAGGAGCTAGAGAAGTTAGTTGTTGATATAATAAGGAGGAAAGGGAGGCCCGTTACTTGGAAGGAGTTGAGGAAGGAGCTGAGCGGATTGGCTGGTGAGGACAGGCTTAGGAAGGTGTTAGTGCGGCTGATTGAGCGTGACGTAGTGGTCGAGATGATTGATGGCACGTTCGGTCTGAAGGGCATGGAGGCTACTTACGTACCTAGGAGAATTAAGAAGCGTGTCAGACCATTAGTGCCAACGAAGTTCAGGGAGAGGTGGGGAGCCATAGTCGGTAGTAGGGGCAGTATCGCCGCAGCCATACAGTACCTTCGCGAGATTAAGCTAAGGGAGAAACGCGCTGTGAATTGAGGTTATCGTATGCCCGCGTAGCGTTCGTGGCTTGAGCGTTGATTCTCGTTGCGCGTGTTGGCTTTAAGTTTCTTTTTTACTTGAAGCTCCCTGCGTGATTTGCTTAACCTCCTCTCATTTAAAGAGTATTGTAGTTTATGATGTGGGGTGCTTTGTGGTGGGTTTGCCTTTAAGTGCCGAGGATTTGGGTGGGTGTGAGGAAGTTGCTGAGATTAGGTTGGTTGGCAGGTCTTACTTCGTTAGGTTGAAGTCAGGCGGTTCCGCCTTTATTCCTGTTGACAAGATATGTGAGGCTCTCAAGAGGTACGGCATCTGTGTTCCGGAGGAGCTTAAGGGTAAGTGTAAGGGGTGATTGCCCTATGCTACGCGTCGCGGTTTTGGTTTGCTCCTTAGTATTTTATGCCACGCGTCCCTGATTTTCAACGCGTCATCTTCTAGCGAGGGGGATTCGCAGATTAGGACACCCTTAACGTTAAAGTCTTTGAGGGCCTTCAGCACGTTCTCCCAC
>JALVVU010000100.1 GCA_027023255.1 Desulfurococcales archaeon | reverse complement strand
AAGAAATAATAGTCACTGCAGGGTGCATCCCCACAGTTAGGTCTCTCGTCGAGAGACCAGAAAAATTCCCCGCAGATCGGGCATTTCTGTCTGATGTACCCTCGTTCACGGAACATCCTAACCCTGTAAATAGATGGGTCTACCTTCACGATCCTCCCCTCGCTCTGGAAATACCTTAGCTAAGACTTAATAATGATTAGGTGCCGCAACACAGAATGTAAATTTGTAACCCTAGGATCGTTTTGAGAAAAAGCAAAACACATGAAGGTAAATTGAGGTTGAATAGGTCTTTGTTTCCTTGTTTAGCCGAATAGTGATGATATCCCTTCAGCGATTTCCTCTTCGCTAACTTCCTTCTCTTCTTCCTCTTCCTTCTTCTCCTCGGCAGACGCGCCAGCAGCCACCGGTGCGGCAGGAACTACTTGTACACTAACCTCAATGCCGAGATCTGGTGCCTTTTGCTGTAACTGTAGTGCGAGGGCCAGAGCTTTAGCCATTGCCCTCCTGAACACCTCAGCTGCAGTTTCAGGCGTTATGAAGCCAGCCTCTCCAGCTAAGACAGCGGCGCGGCGGTAAGCCCTAGCTATGATCTCTGGTAATATATCAGGTAATGGTAGCGCAGCCTCTATTGCAACTTCCTTCACTATGCTTACAGCACGCAGTAAGTCGTCTCTGAAGGCTTCCACATCCACCTTGAGTTGCTCTGCAGGTATTACGTTCCCATCCTCCCACACTACCCTAGGCTTTAGCTTAACGACTACTGGCTTGATATCGAGTTTCCTAAGCAATGACGCGAGCTCGGGTGATATTTCATCCCCTGCTGACGCTACCTTAGTTTCCTTAGCTATCCAGATAACACCCTCCCTTACCTGCGTCCTTATTCGGAGTTTGCCGAACACTGAAAGCATTGGTCCAGGCGGTATTCCGGTGGGTCCCTCGGGTATGTATATGTCATCGGTCGCTATGTCTCCCGGCTTAGCATACTTGGGCGCTACTAACTTGTCTAGTAGTAGTGCAAGTTCGTAGGGGTTCATGTTCGTGAACATGAATGCATTAGTACCGATAAGGTATTTCTCGAGTTCATCGATGTTCGGTATGCCTTCTTCGCGTGCGGCTCTAAGGAATATGCTGTTCTTGTATACCTTAATAAAACCGTATTTAGAGAGTTCCTGCTTTATCTTCTTGTATTGAGGTGTTGGGACGCCGTCTAGGCTTATTATCGCTACGCACCTATACTTACGAAGTAAATCACGTATTTCCTGAACTATCTGCTGCTTCCTCAGGATTGCTGGTCTTACCTTCTCCTTAGTAACCCTCTTAGACTCCTCTAGTTTCCGTAACACCTTAAGCAACTGAGCCCTGGTCTTCCCTTTCATTGCGTGAACACCTCCACTGGTGGTCCCATAGTTGTTTTGACGTAAACACGGGTTGAGGTCTCGAAGGGTCTCTTAAACTTAGTTTTTATATGTTCTATCACTGCCATCGCGTTTTCAGCTAGGTCTTCGGGGGACATGTCCTCAGTACCTATTTTACAACCCACCCATGCCTGCTCCTTGTTCCTCAGCCTTACGCTATTAGTGTACCTCTTGATGAAGACATTTATGTCTGCATTTATCGGCACGGGAATTGGAGCTTTTCCTCTGGGACCTAGCACCGGACCTATTATTCTACCCATTTGAGCCATTAGGTCAGCACGTACTAACACCCAATCATATTTTCGCCCTAACTTCTTCAGCTCCCTCTTACTCATGGACTTAACTTCGTCACCGCTTAGCGCGTCTACGCCAGCTTCCCTAGCTTTAAGTAGCATGTCTCCGGTGGCAATAACTAGGATCTTTGGTGTCTTGCCTGTACCCTTTGGTAAGACTACGTTGTCTCTAAACTTTACCTCTGGGTCTCTGGGATTGACTCCCCTAAACACCACTTGGAGTTCAACTGACTGCTTAAAGTTCCTACCTTTACCTAGCTCTATTGCTTTCCTTATGGCGTCAGCCAACACTTCCTTCGTAAGCGGCATCCTTCTCACCTACCCTTTCTCCATTCTTCCTCATATTTAAGCAATAGGTCGTCATACTTACCCTCCTCTACCTCCTTCACCACCTCCTTTGGTTCCTTACCCTCCACGGTTAGCCCTATGGTCGCGGCGGTCGATAACACTGTCTTAACCGCTTTCTTTAGCGTTTTAGCCGTGAGGTCATTCCTCTTCATTAACGTAACCTTTACGACATCCTCTAGGCTTATGTCCCCAATCTTGTTATGAGCGGGATCTCCTGAGGGTTTATCCACACCCGCTACCTTTAAGAGGAGCGCAGATGTTGGCGGAGATTTCACCTCTATCCTGTATTCCTTAGTGTCGGTATTCACGTAAACATTAACGGTTACCTCCATACCCTTGAAGTCCTTGGTTAACTCGTTTATCTTGTTTATGACTTCATCTACGTTGAGTCCATACTGCGTCAAGGAGGGTCCGAGCGGGGGTGCAGGCGTTGCTTCCCCTCCTTTTATTCTTGCCCTAACCGTTTTCCACGGCATATCACATCACTTCCTTACCGGTTTTACAAAATCTCCTGGGACGGTCATCTCAGCCTTAAACGAGGTCTCAAGCATGTCGAGCTTAACAATGTTCTTCTGAACATCGACGGATATTACCTTGCCGCGCTGTCCCTTGAGCGGGCCTGAGATTATCTCGACTATATCTCCGGGCTTTATCTCCTCGATGGGTGACCTGACTTTAATTAACTTCTCAACCTCCTCATGAGTTAGTGAACCCATTGCGCGTCCCTTGACGTGCTTGATGTCCCTTGCTAATTGATGCACTATATGAAGCCCTGCGGTCTCGATTACTATGTAACCATGTATTTCGGGTGGGACTATTATCGAGTAGAGTCCCTTGGCGTTACTACCCTTAGCTATGGACTCAAGCATCATAGCTACGTTCATCTCCTGCCTAGCCGTGGTCCTCAACACCACGTACTTAGGTGACCTTGCCGTAGCCTCTCTCGTCCCTGCTGATTCACCCATGCCCTATCCCCTGAACCACCGTGAGTATCGTGTACACTACGAAGCCTATGCCTCCGACTAGAAATAAGCCACCGAAGGTTATCTTTAGGAGTAACTTATACTCGTCTGGCTCGGGCTTCTCTGAGATCGCCAGTATCTTCCTCCACGTAGCGAAGAGCTCCTCTAGCCGCATTACCCCCACCAGCCTAAAACCTACTGACTGAGTAGCTTATTAAGTATTTCATCAGGATCATACGGAGATAAATCATCATATCTCTGCCCCACACCAACGTACATTATGGGTTTATTTATGGATAGAATTATGCTTAAGGCGGAACCACCTCTAGCATCAGCATCAAGCTTCGTTAGGATCACTGCGTCCACACCTATCGCGTTATCAAACCACCTTGCCTGTTGCACAGCGTCGTTGCCTGTCAACGCGTCAAGAATAAGTATCTTCAGGTGAGGCTTAACGACGCGGACTATTTTGCGTAGTTCCTCCATAAGGTTCCTGTCCGTGTGCATTCTCCCAGCAGTATCTATGAGGACGGCATCAAGCTTAGAGCTCATTGCATGCAGCACACCATCTTTAGCCACGGCTGCCGGGTCCGCTCCATACTTACCCCTTATGAAGGGTAGGCCCAGCCTTTCTGCGTGTAGTCTCAACTGCTCTTGAGCCCCTGCCCTGAAGGTGTCGGCAGCTACGATGACCGGTATTAATCCGTGTTTCTTTAATCTGTAAGCTATTTTAGCTATCGTAGTAGTTTTTCCAACGCCGTTTACCCCGACGAACACAATTATATATGGCTTAGGTCCGTCCTTAACAACGTCAACAATGTCCTTACCGAAGATCCCTTGGCTGAGATACTTCCTTATTGCTTCCTTAATCTTCTCCTGCACTAAGCGCTCGGCACCGCCAAA
Source organism: Desulfurococcales archaeon (assembly GCA_027023255.1). GTDB lineage: Archaea > Thermoproteota > Thermoprotei_A > Sulfolobales > NBVN01 > WAOL01. The sequence goes on along the minus strand of JALVVU010000100.1, from coordinate 36,548 downwards.
CCTGCCGACCCGCAGACCAACGAGTTCGTGCTTAAGGATTTCCTTAAGCTTCTCCACGGCCTCTACCGCGACATCACCCTCAAGTAACGTGAGCTCAAAGTCAGAAAATATTTCCTCAAACTCCTCCTCAGTTAATTCCTTCTTTGCAACCACTTCGCTTAGTTTCTTCGTGAAACCCTCGAAGGCCTTCCTTAGGTTTTTGAACATCTCGCTAACCCCTTAGTGTGGGCTTCTCACGTAATTAAATATGCTTCGTGCATTGAAAGTACACATTATGAATACCATTACCGTTCCTCACACAACGTTAAAAGCCTGGGTTAAAGTCATCCAGTCTTCTGAGCCCGTGCCTGGGCCTGCGCTATGGCTGCGTTGACAGCACTTTGCAACTGCTTATACATGGTTACTACGCGGTCAAGCTCCTCCTGTAACCTCTTAATCACGTCTCTAAGCTCCTTCTCCTTGAGTGACAGCACCTCCATCGCCTTCTCCAGATCTAACTCCGCGAAGTACTCCATTCCTAAGTGAGTTAACACCCTCTCCTTAGTTACTGGGGTAACCTTAATCATTATGTGCCCCCTACTATCTGCAGGCATGAATAACTCACTCACGTGCTCCTTACGCAGTTCGGATAACGCGTTAGTACTTGCTCTTATCTCCTCTATTTCAGCCGTGACCTGGTCTATCTGTGTCTGTATAGCCTCTATGTATCGCCTTAACTCAGCTAGCCTAGCAATAGCTTCATTAATGCTTATGGCTTGCGCTGGCGCGTTACTCAATCTCCCATCCCCTCAGCGTAGCTAGGTCGCGAATGTACTTGTACTTTGACTTCTCAGGCGGTATCTCGTATACTTCTAGGATCTTAATGTGGGCTCTCTTTAATTTATGCTTACTTCCGAGATCCGAATACACTTTCTCTATAGCGTCCTCCTTCTTGACTGCCCTAACATCTATTGTAAAGGGTTGCCACTCACGTAGCTTATCCGGGCTGAAGAGCGCTACACCCTTTACCCTGAAGACCTTTACCTCTGCCATCCGTTTTCACCTCATATTTAGGGCTTTCATGATTCTCATTATTTCAGGGCCTGTTGTCTTCTCCCCCACTAGGGCCCCGTAGTTATTCGCTACGAGGCCAGTCTTAATAAAGGCTACACCGAAATTAACGGTTCCTACATCCAAGGGAACTCCGAAAAACTCCGAGAGACCTTCTAACTCATCATCACTCACGTCTGGATGAATCACTCCCCCCTTATCGGTTATGACAGCTACGGATCCAACAGTAGGTATGCCAGCTATTGAGCCCTTCCTAAACTTACTGACATCAAGTATCCGCACCATTCGCTCTAATTCATGATCCTCGATCTCCTTGTGGAACATCACGGCTTTGTCATTAGCAAGTATGATGTTACCTAAGGCTGTGAAGACTGTGTGTACTACATGCACATTTAACCCTGCCTCCCTTAACTCCCTAACCTCCTCTTCCTTAGCTAGGCGAGGTAACAGTATAGCTCTATCGTTACCGGCAACAAATATTCCTAGTAAGGGTGAATCATCTACGCTGGCTTCAATGACTTCGACATTAAGTGTATCGCTAATTTTCCTCTTAATTTCGCTTTCAGTCCCCTTTGGAACTAGGGCTATCTTATTGTTCGCGAAAATATACACACCAATGTTAGGATTACCACGGATTCTCAGGGTGTCAAGTGGCATCAACACTACCCCTGACTCTCAGCCTCACTGGCGCGAACCTCGCCAGCCGTAACGGGTATTGCTAGGACTGCTTTGAGTATTTTACCTTCCTTGTCGACCGGGAGAACCCTCACTGCCACTCTTCTGGGAGGCCTATCATAAGCCCTTGAAAAGATGTACTCATTAATGGATTCATCTATTATTATCTTCTCTGCTTTAGTATGTCTTTCCAGAAATTCCCTTATCCTCTTAAGTGCTCTTGGGGCTCTACGGGCTCGACCCGTCCAGTACAGCCGTGAAAGGTTTATTACGTATATCCTCTCGTCCGGCATCCTAGATCACCACTTCCTCCAGACCATCATTAAATATTACCTAACTTAGATCTCCTCCAATTACGCATACGTGGCCTGTATGGTACCTTCCTCAGAGTTTTTATCACTACCCACACCGGTATTGATGAGTTACTCTTGAGTGCCCTAGCAAGGCGTAGTTTCCGTGCGACATGCTTATTACGAGCCATTTCACTCACCTCTTCTCCCTAATCCTTATGCGGAACTCACGCCTACTTCTGGAGTCAACTACGTACAAAATCTGTTTTAAGGTTTCCTCATCGATGATCCTTGTTAACTGCCCCGAAAGTGCCAGACTGACGATGTATTCCTCGACGGCGCTGGCGAGTTCAGGTCTCACTAACTTCACATTAGTTAAACGCGCCCTAGCTTCCGGAGTCATTACTCTCCTTAATATTTCCTGCTTCTGGGCCTCTCGCGCTAGTTCCTCCTGCCTTCTTTTCTCCTCAGCTTGCTTCCTTAGTAAGGCTTCTAGCCTCCTTCTCTTAAGTTCCTCTAACTCTGCGTCATAGTATTCATCGCTCACTTCCTGGAACCTCCGTATTTACTTAGCTCTGGTATTTCCTTAACCACCTCTTGGAATACTTCACCAGCTATTTTATCCATTATCGACCTGCCCTTAGGTGTGAGGACCCTGCCCTTATTACTCTTCTTCGCAACAAGTCCTGCACGCTCAAGTTGCTGAAGTATTTTCCTAATATGCGAGCCACCAGCCTTCATGAAATGAGGTGGAGCCGATCCCCTGTCCTTTAACCCTCCATAAATGGTTCTAAATCTCTCTATTCCTAAGGGCCTCCCGGCTATGTATAGCTTCCGCATGATGCTTGCTGCCCTGATATACCACCAGTCAGGATCTTCTGGAACCTTCTCCTTATGCGGACCTGTCTTGGCAAATAACGCCCACTCAGGAGGCTCTACCGCACGTACATTCTCCTTTAGGTACTGGGCCAGCGCCCTGATGAACCTATCAGCTGGCACTTCCTTCACGTTCACCATTGCACACTCCCCGCTCCTCAGAAACTACCCCTGAAGTTTTATTAAGCTTTACACTTACCAGTGTACTGTTGCCCTTAGAGCAGCCTTTGGGGGTTCATTAGTTTCCCGTATCTATTCGGAGCTACGTCTTTCATCTGCGGGGAACAGTCAGCAGGGATAATAAATAGCCTTATTTTACTTCCTAGAATTATCGTCTGGCTGAATGATATTGAGTGACGACAATTGCATAAAGACTGAAAGAGTAGAGGTAAGGAAGTCAAGTGCCTCTACGGATCTTGCAGCCGGTCTTTTCTACTTTTCCATAGCGTTACTCTTCTCTGTACTGGTGTCTTATGCAATCTTATCGCTTACTCGAGGACCTTACATAGGTTATAGAGTACCCTACTACCTCATAGTATTGGCTCTAGCAGCATTCCTCTCAACGCTAGTATTCATCGTTGTAGCTGTAATCAAGTACACTAGGAGGATTATTTACGCACTCATATTTTCCCTGCTCTCAATAACCGTGAGTTTCTACCTTTACGAATACTACATCATTCTGTCCAGGCATCTTAGCGTCATGCCATTGCCTTGCATGCTCTTATTAAGTAATGGAACACACAGCACATATGTTGTGGATCTAGGGCAAATAGCACTAATTATAGTGGTTCTGCTGGCTTACACGCTTCGCAAGTATGGGGAAAGGGCAGGTAACACTAGTCAAGGTCGAGATCGTTGAGGATGTACCAATTTGTGAGAAAGAACGTGATGTTTTTAAGTCCCTAGAGATTGAAGCTATTGGTGCCGCGGTAGTATAGCCCGGCCAAGTATGCGGGCCTCTCGAGTAAGGGCTTGAGCTGGCCCTGCGTGGACAGCCCGTGACCCGGGTTCAAATCCCGGCCGCGGCACCACACGTTAACTCAGCGACATTTTCTCGAGTATCCCTACTTGGGTAGTATACTCAGTAGCTCCTCACACGCATGCGTAATGCGGGACGCCACAACCCAGGTCTCAAGGGGCTTAGGGTATATCGCATAGACGCCTCTTGCCAACGCCTTCGTTTCCTCCTCGAAGTCACCGTGAGGAAACGCACCTATGACTATAGGGGCGTTGCGCTCGAGGGACTCAGAGCAAATCACTGTTGGGTTTCGAAGCTCTCCCAATTCACTCAACAGAATTATGCTATCAAAACCCAACATCTTCAGAAGCGAGCTCAGTGTTGCTGGTTTCACTATTATTAAGGGCTTATCAGCTTGAGGCGGTATTTGCCCCTTAATAAATAATTGCTCCATTAAACCGATGAACCTGTTGTAATTTCTAGGTATTCTAGTTGCTGGATCTATAAACAACACGTAGTCATTCAAGGTATGCACGTAAACCCTCAGCTTCCCCTCTAAGTTAAGTGGTGAAGAAAGAAGCTCCAGCAACGTAACGTGAACTATGTCTGGCCTGCCCCTCTTTTCCCTCTTACTAAGGCGCTTCATAGCATGATAATGCAGCGAAACATCAAGTAAAGTCTCCGTGGGTTTTCGCCCTCGCCTCCGCGCATTTTTAACCACCGCAGGGTGCCCAGCTATTTGCTGAGGCACTAACTCAAGACTTGCCTCAGCGAGTATCACTGTAACACACTCGTCACTCATACTTACCCCGATTAGATGAAAGCTAAGTCCTCTATAAAGCAAAGCGCCTTAATTTACAAGTTCCAATGTAGTTATGCGGGAGGAACCAGTGCGGAGAAAGTTAAGGAACGCAAAGCGGGACCTAGCATACCAGCGAGCGTTAATACTATACAGCGAGGCCGTTAAGGCCCTCAAGCAAGGAATGACGAACCTCTCACGCAGGTACATAGCGTTAGGTCTAAGACTACTGAGCAAAGCCGACGTTAGGAAGCCAGTTAAGTACAGGAGGTGGGTCTGTAAGAACTGCTTAGTACCCTTAGTGCCGGAGGTTTCATGCCGCGTTAGGATACGGAGAAATAGGAAACAAATTATAGTGACGAAGACCTGCTTACACTGTGGGTACGTGGTGAGGACACCATGCCTAAGGGAAAAATCAAGAAATCAGAGAAAGTCAAGCGCGTAATCGCCGGGGAGCCACACGTGCGGATAGGCAAGAACGGAGTGACACCTGGCGTAATCGAGGAGATACGCACCTGGTTGAAACGTGAAGGCATAATAAAAGTGAGGGTAATGAAGTCCCTAAAGCGAGCAGGAGCAAACATCAAGGAAATTGCTCACGAGGTTGCCTCTAAAGTTAATGCTGATGTAATCGATGTCAGAGGTAATGTTTTCGTCCTAGTCAGGAAGCAAACTAAACACTAAGGTAACTAAGTATGGGTACGTGTCACGTCAAACGAATTTCTACTATGGAGCCTCATATATAGGAATAGTCGTTGATCATGCGCGGAAAACCACACGTATTTGAGGCTTGGCTTCGTGTATCATTAAATAACTTTGATGGAGGAATCAATCAGGGTTTGGTGCCGCCGCGGGGATTTGAACCCCGGACACCCCGGTCTTCAGCCGGGTGCTCTCCCGGGCTGAGCTACGGCGGCTCCGAGGATTGATTGTTTGAGTGGCTATTTAAGTTTTACAACGAGGGTTGCGCGGTATTCATGCTTAACCTAGGCATGCATCACAGGTCGAACACTACTCTAAGTACCCAGCAACTGTCAACGTTCTTCACCTCCATTAGTGAGTACGTCACTGCCTTTACCTCCGTACGTATCTCGTGCCTAGATGGGTCGAAGACCTCACCCCACACGCTTGCCTTATATGTGTATTCATTACCGATCTTCTTAACTTCGTAGACTCTAAATTCGGAGAAGACTAAGCCTTCAGCATCATGCAGTATTAATAGATCCTCCAACCACCTGTACAGCACGCCTTCCAGGTCAACTCCGGTGCCGCTTAAATCCTTCTTAATAAGCGGGCGGACCTTGCTTGTATCTGTCATTATCTCGAACATTCCTTTTGCCATCCACTCGAACGCTTCCTCAAGAGTTCTCCCGGTCGCCTCAACGTAAGCATCTGCTGTATGTTCAAGGAATCTGAAGTAACCACACCTCATGATACCGCCCAGCCTTCTTGGTAGTCTGAGGCGCTAAAAGCTTAAACCCCCTACGTCCTTAAATTGTATGGCGGCGGTCGTCTAGCCTGGTCTAGGACGCCGGCCTTCCAAGCCGGAGGTCCCGGGTTCAAATCCCGGCCGCCGCACCAGATCACCTTTCGACAGCGAACTAACCATAAATTAATGATAGCTTCTTACGGTGATAGATAAATGCGGTCTTCAGCATTTCCGGCTCAAATCATCCATTATGTCACGAGACCCTCTTCTCATCATACGACCGCTTCAATTAATACCTAGAATCAGGGCTTTAATCGTATTCACATCCATCTAGGCATCGTAACCCATGATCGCGAGTTTACCGTCATTTAAGATAAAATTAAACGTGGCGATCTATGCGTAGGCTTTTAAGAGAAGTTCTCCGGCCTCAGTTATGCCTGTACGACCTAGCAATCCATACGCCCGTAGCTGTTGCAATGTTTTCTTAATTTCATCAAGCGATATGCTGGTAACTCTCTTTATGTTGTTGTAGATTATCTTGACTTCCTCATTTATTAAAGTCTTCACGTCTTTTTGCGCATACAGTTTCTTAAGAGTCCCTATGTTCTCCCTAATGATTAGCAGTACGTTATAATGCGTGGGTGTTATCGATATTCTTGATTTCAGTAACTCATTAGTTGATGCCATCGATATTACGTCCTTTACTGCTTTTCCAAGATATGTGAGTACCACCACGTCGTTTGGCAGGACGTCAACTAAGCCCTTTGATTCTGCTTCAGATATCGCCCTAACAACACCGCCCTCATCGACGTTTAATGTATTAGCAATGTTCTTCACTAGCTCATCTATTTTCATACCTTTCGCTGGGACCTTATGCACGATGTTTGCATCATATATTGTTAGGAAGGGCTTCTTGCGAATTCTCTTTGCGATATTTATGAGGAACCAGCCTCGTTCAGTTATGTCGTTAAATATTATGCCTAATTCCCTACCTTCCTTAACCCATTCTGCCTTCGGAGGACGGCCGATTACTGTGTAGGTAGCTGATTTAACCGCGGATGATGTGATGTTTCTGTCAAGATCTCTAAACTTGGAAAGAACTTCTAAGCCAATATCTGTTAGTTCGTAAGTGTCTTTCGAGCGCTTCTCAACTCTTTTTACAAGTTCCTTAGCTTCGAGAAGGTGGAGGATCTCACCTAAGTTAACTCCGGGAACCTTATCCCTTAAGTCACTGTATGTGGGTACGGGCTCCTCAGGCGGGTACTTCTTGGTGAACTCCTCGATCATTTTCATGACTGCGAGTTCCTCGACGGATATGGAGAACGGTACTATTACGTCCTCCACTTTGGTTTGCTCCTTATAGCTTTCGACAAGCTCCTTACCCATGCTCGTTGTTTTTGTTCCTGTTCTGAGGTGCATGCGCTCTAGTTCGCTTATCTCTGCTTCACTTAGGTCTTCCCTCTGCATTAAATCCACGATTCTCTCGTCTATCAGGATTACTGAGTCGTAGATTGGGGCCCTCAGTAGGGCTCGACGAACCTTCCTACCTACTGGTGTTAAGATGTACGTGCTTCCCTCCGGTGTTGGTGGTGATATTCTAAGGAGCCTGGTCGCCTCTAATGCGTTGACCACATTGTGCCCATAACCGCCGGAGTCTCTGGAGGCGATGAGTTCATCGAGCGGGGCCGGGCCAGGTGGTAGACCTATGAGGAACTCTGCTATCTCGGGGGTTATGTATATCAACGGGCGCGCGTTTCTGTAAGCCTCTAGTATCTCGGTGGCTGCTTTAGTTGTCCCGTTACTCCATAATCCTCTAGCTTCGAGCATGTCCCTCCACAGCTTAGGCACATACCCGGTTAACTCAGCAAGCTCAAGAGCGTAGATCACTGCTGAGTTTATCCAAGGATCTGGTATTTTATCCTCTGGCACGTTGATTGCTTCGAATGCCTCCACTATGCGTTCCCCTGCATGCGTTATTATGATATTATCTCCGCTTATTTTGACCAAGCCCATTATATGTAACTCCATTACTGTTCTAGAGAATTCCCTCCTAGCAACAATGTTTGACGCTGACAGCTTATCTGCACTCCTCTCCTCCTTTAATTTCCTTAATACTCTCACATGATTTACTCTCACGAACATTTTGCCTAATCACCTCCTCTGCCTCTTACTTACTCTTCACCTTCAGTCAAAAAGTTACCTCAGAAATCCTTAAGAACCCCTGAAAGGGAATTTCAGGAGCTTCATACACGTAACTTAGGCGATATGTGGTGAATGTAGTGCTTAGGAGCGGGACATTAAGTTATTATCCTGATACGTTAGTCTACGTTGGGCTTAAGTAATGGTTAGGGTGCTAATAACTGCTAGTGGAGGCGGGCACACCGGTTACGCTGTGGCTGTTGCCCAGAGACTCTACAATCATGCTGAGTTGACGTTCATAATTCCTAAGGGAGATCGATGGACGGAAAGTAAAGTATCTAAGTATGGGAGAGTTATTGAGGTATCTAAGCCTCGTGGACCTAGGGATTCCACAGCAAAACTACTGGCACGTATGCCTGGAGCCTTCATTGAAAGCCTTAGGAAAATTAAAGGTTCGTATGATGTGCTTGTCAGTACCGGTAGTAATCATAGCGTACCTCCAGCAATAATAGCTTGGATAAAGGGGCTCAAGGTCTACAACATTGAAAGCTCTGTTAGATTCACGAGGCCTAGCCTAAGCGCTAGATGGTTAAGGCCTTTCAGCCACGTAACCGTACTTCAGTGGGAGGAACAACTTAAGATCCACCCTAAGGGAAAGGTTTACGGGCCGCTCTACGAACTCCCAGAGTATGAACCCGAAGATAAGGGTTACATACTGGTCACCGGTGGGACGTACGGCCACAAAATACTGTTTGATGCCTTCTCCAAGCTAGGCCTTAAGAACGTGGTTCTACAAACAGGGCGTGTTGACCCCGAACCCTACAGGAGGACACACCCAGACTGGGAGGTATTTCAGTTTGATCCGGACTTTGGCCGCTGGATCGCGGGGGCAAGGGTCGTCGTAAGTCATTTGGGGAAGACTGTCATAGACGCGGCACTAACGTATGGTAAGCCGGTCATAATAGTCCCCAACCCCGAGTGGACACTTACTGCTGGATGGGAGGACGCCAGAATTCTCGCAAAGAAACTTAATGCCGTAGTTATTGAGAATATAACCCCTGAAACCCTCTTGAAAGCCCTCGAGAAGTCCGAATCACGTAAACCCCCATCATACCCTGACGGGGCGGAACGCCTAGCACAAGAGATACTTGCAATGACATGAATATCCCCTAAGTCAATTGTTAGGTTGTGGCGCCGGGGGCGGGATTTGAACCCGCGCGGACGTTCGTCCACCGGCTCTCAAGGCCGGCCCCTTAGGCCGCTCGGGCACCCCGGCTCCGTTTTTAGGAGTTATTGAGGGATAAATTAAGCTTACTGACTCTTTCGGCGTCCCCATAACCTCGGGTACGTGTCTTTATTCATTATAACGCGTTTCGTTTTGACGGCTATTCCCTTCGTTGACTGAATTATTTGCTCGGTACTCATCCTAGCTATACCCGTAGCTACTAGCTCGCCTTTTAGTGTGAATATCCCTACGGCATCACCTGGTCTGATCCCTTCATGAAGCATCGCTATTCCTGGGACAGCTAGGTCCGCACCATGAGTTATTGCAGACACGGCACCGTCCATTATTATCACTTTAGGTAGGTGAGAGACACCGAATTCCACGGGAAGGATTATATCGCTTAGAGGCTTGTCGTCATTCATCTGCTTCCACATGTAGGTGGCCTCGGATAACTCATGCATAGTGACTAAAGTTTCGTCCTCCTTGAAGGGACCCGTACGTGTTCTCCTGAGTTCCCTCATGTGTGCTCCAGCTCCTAGGATATCCCCTATATCGTGAATTAGTTTCCTCACGTACGTTCCGTGTTCGCATTCAATGCGCATAAGTACGAACGGGTACTGTATTTCCAGGATCTCTATGTTGTAGATCTCCTTTATTCTGAGGGCCCTCTTTACCGATGACCTGACGGGTGGTTTCTGATATATGCGTCCAATAAAGCTCTTGATAACTTCCTTCAACCGCTTCTCACTCACATGTCCGTGTAGTTGCATCACCGCTACGTATTCCTTAGTTGAGAGCATCAAGTAACCTATGATTTTTGATGCAGACTCTAACGCTACGGGCAGGACGCCGGACACTTTGGGATGTCCCTTCCCCGGTGTTCACCGGGGAACTAGGGTCCCGCCGTGCCCGGCCTTCGTTAGGCCCAGCATTTTCTTGATCCACGCCACTACCTCATGGCTTGTTGGTCCGGGGGGTTTGTCGAGGTTTATGATGCCTAGCCTAAGTTTCTCGTTTAACGTTCTCTCGCTTGGTACCTTTCCGTAAGCTGGGTTCGTTGTGACCTCATGCTTAACTAACACAAGCCTGCGTTTTAGCCCTGCATATTCATCTAACTTCCTTATGAAGTCCAAACCCCTCTCTACTAACTCCTTACCTGCTGACGACATGCAACCATACCCTTACTTCGATGCACGTGTTAGTTTAAAAAGGAATTACTAATGCCTGCTGAGCGAGGAAAAGGCTTATGCACTCACCGACGGCTTAAGTGCCTTCGTCTCTAAGAACACCCTGCGCGATATCTTAACCTTCTGCTTCATGAAGTCCTCGAGGCCCGCTTCCTTGATCGCATTAAGCACGGCTTCATCGTCAGCGCCCTTCTTTATATCCACTTTCTTATCGAGCGGCTCTATGTGGTTAATGTTCACCCTCCTTCTCTTGACGCCTGTGAGGGACTTAGGTCCTGTTATGAGTACGAAATTCTCATCTATGATATCGACTATGACGCACTTGCGTCCTGCTTCACGGCCTAATACCTTAACGCATATCCTTCCTACCTCGATCGCCGGCATTCCTTAACACCTACCCTTGTTTATGGGCTTAGTCTTTAAGCTTTTTTCTCGTAGCCTCCCTTACGGCCTCAAGAGCTATGCGTAACGTTTCCTCTATACCATACGTTGCTGTGTTTATGCAGACGTCAAAGACCGTTAAGTCACTAACGTCGATCCCATATATCTCTTTAAATCGCTTAGACTCTGATCTCTCACGCTCTACCACTTCCCTCAACGCATCCTCAAGCGACTTACCGTCTCGCGCAGCTATCCTGGACGCCCTAACCTCCTTGGGGGCATAAAGGTACACCTTAACATGGGCTAGGTCCCTCAGGATCCACCCGGCTATATGACCGTCCACTACCACACAGCCCTTCATAGCTTCTTTTCTAGCTTCGTTATCGATCATCCTATCTATACTGTAGTCTTTCTCGGCAAGTTTCGTGAACTCAAGTAAGGACATGCCTCTTTCCTTAGCTAACCTCCTGAAGAGGGCACCTGATGAAACATACCTTAATTGCAATTCCTTGGCCAGAAGCTTAGCCAAAGTTGATTTCCCAGAGCCCGGCGGCCCACTGACGGCGATAACTATCTTTTCCTTACAGTACCTTGAGGTATTACTACCTGTCAAAAATTACCGCCTCGTTGACTAACCGCTCCTTATGGCTATCCTGTAGGCGCGGGCTAGGCAGTCCGGACATATTACGCCGCCGTAAGGCCTTTCCGGCCTCTTCAGGGTTTTCGCTCCTCTCCTAATGATGTCAGGATCGACTGGTATTCCGCCTAGTAATCTGCCGCATATGGCGCATCGCGCCTTGTAGTGCTTTCTCCTAATGTAAAACACCTTGGTCCCACCGCCAGGCAGCTTCCTCGCCACCCTTTTCTTGGCGTGAGACCTTAGTCCTGGCCGAACCATCGTCGACCCCATTGAGGGGTGATATGAGCGAGCTAAAAACCTTTATCGCCACATATGCGTTACTGCTTAAGCTTACTTAGCTTACTCACACCGGTTAACTCATTATGTACGTATTGGTACCCCAGTATCACTGCTAAGTACAGTATCAGATCATTTAGTTGCCCGTTTATCGATATTCCCGGTAGGTTTAGAGGGGATGGTGGTAAAGGAAAACCATATTCTACTGACGTGTAGTAAAGCACGGATCTAGCAGCGATTAGGGATGTGAATATTCCTGCCCATAATCCCATTAGATTGAGAAGGAAGAACCTGCTTATGCGTCCACGTAATGCTTTGTACCTTGTTTGAAGTAGCCTTAGCTTTTTCTCTTTACGTGGTGGCGTTTTAGATAGTTTATCAGCAACTTCCTTAAGCTCCTTAATCACATCATCAATTTTTACTTTCCGTGCATATGTCCTTACCATTAATGTCCAGGGTAGGAAAGCCGCTACTGCCGTGGCGACATAGAGTAGCACTAACATCTCATAGGTTCCTCACAATACTAACTACGTGATCCGCGGCCACGTCAGGTTTTCCTTCCTCGTTAATTATGAAGTTCACTGAAGCACCCACTAGAGTAGCTGCTGATATCGCGTACATCCTCATTAAGTCCATTAACTCCTTAACCAGTTTCACATCAGCATAGTCTTTCCTGAACCTTGTCTTATCCCTTAACTGCCTAGCCACGATCTGTTCGGGTGGCGCCTCAACGAGCAGTATGCTTGCCGGCTTTAACTCGCTTATCACGTGAAGCGGTAGTCCAGGCCAGAGGCCGGTGGGTGTCTTTATCAGGACGTGCGTGTCAACGAAGCCCACGAATTCTTTCTCACACTTACTTGCTCTCTCGTTGAAATGTTCCCTAATCATTCTTCCTGCGGCCGCCTGCGCTTCCTGCTGGATGCGTAGAGGTAGCTTCCTTATTTCATCTCTATCCTTGACCAGACCCTTATCCGTGAGATACTTAAGCATGTAGTCGCCAAAGTTTACTACCTCAACTTCGATTCCTTCATTCTCTAGCTTCTTACGCGCTATACTTAAGACCGTGGATTTACCTACTCCGGGTAAGCCAGCTATCACAATTATTTTTGCTTCTTTCCCCTCACTCATCATTTTTATCCCTCACCTATTAGTCTCTTCAGTAACGGATATGTTTCTAGCGCCCTCTCGTACGCTATTTGCGTGTACAGCTGGTACACTATACCGACAGCCAGTAATATCCCCATTCCTGAGCCGTAGACGTTGAATATGTAGCCTACAAGCGCTATCACAGCAACTATCAGTGAGCTCAGGATTGTCAATGGGTAGATGTACTTAGCTAATACGTTCTGCAGTAGCTTAGGACTCTTCCTGTGTCCAGGCATCTGCAAGCCCGATTTAACCAGATTCTCTGCTTGAGCCTCTGGACCTAGGCCCGCCACCTCAATCCACATTAGACCGAATAGTAGTGATAACCCTATTAGCAGAGCTGAGTAAACAGCTATCCTTACGGGTGCATAGATTAATTCTAACATAGTTCGCGGTGGCGCCATGTAGTAAACCATAGTTCTCAACGCATTCGCTAGCCATGGCGCCTTATCAATGAGGTAAGCTGAGGCGAGGTTGTTGAACAGTATTAAGTCCGAAAACACTATGCCGACTAACAGAATAGGGATGTTAGTTACGTAGAGGAACTGTAGGGGAACCCTGCTCTTTATCCCCGGTAATCTCTGCATCGTAACAGGTATGTTCACCTTCATTTGCTGCAGGTAGACAAGGATCGAGACGAGCATTATGAACGCTATTAACCCTGTCAACGAGGGCAACGTTCCGGCGCCAGGTAGGTACTTTCCGTAGAGGATCCTTTCTATGTCCAGTGTCCCGTTCTGAATTGCCTGAATTATGTATGGGAAGAACCCGAAGTACTCGTTAGTTCCCTGCACCTTAAGCGGGCTGAACATATCGACGATTATTCGCCTAGCAACTCCGCCTAGGATGAATAGGCTCACACCGGAGCCTATGCCGTATCCTTTCTGTATGGCTTCGTCGAGTATTATCAGTATGAATGCTCCGACCATGAACTGCAGGAAGAGGGCTAGTGTGATGAATATGTTGAGCCTATAGTACATGGCGAAGCCAAATCCCTCAACCGCCGCTATTATTACCGCCATGCCTTTTTCGGCTTGAGTGAATAACTTCCTATCGCTGGGGTCCGTTAGATCTAGGTCAATGATCTTAGCGCCAGCGAGTATCTGAATTATCAAGCCTGAAGTCACTAGAGGACCTATACCTAGCTGTGCTATGGATCCCCTAGTTGACGCGAATATTATATTGACTATTTGCGGTAGGTTCAAGCCTGGAACGTTCGGGAACTTAACTAGTGGGAAAGCTAGGGTTGATGCGAGCATATAATAAACAACTAGTGCGAGGGCTGTGTATATTAATCGTTTTTTAAGGTCAGGTTTCCTCGCTGGCTTCGGTGGCGAAGGGAAGTAATCACCCAGCTTTGCGAATGCTTCAAGCCAACCCATCGTCCAGTCCCGTATCGGTTAAGAGGAGGTAATTAAAAGCTTATTTTCTGGGGATTGTGCTGACTTACTCCTTACTACTGAGTAGAATTACTTCTCCGCCAGCCTCCTTTATCTTGTTTATCGCTGCTTCACTGGCATATGCCACCTTAACCCTTATCCTCTTATCCACTTTGCCTCCACCGAGTAATTTGTTTATTCCTAAGGCTGAGAGGTCGACCTCGTAAACATCGCCAACAGGCTCTATTTCCCCACGCAATATCATCTCATTAATTAGCTCGTTAAGTCGCCCTACGTTAATAGCTTTGACCTCCGTCCTTATCACGGGAGGTCTCGTGAATCCATGCTTCCCGTACCAGTCGGGGAAGTACTTCACTACCCATGTCCATTTATGCTTACAGTAGCCGACAGCACCCACACCGCCTCTACTGCCGGATTTCCTATGCTGACCAATCGAACCCCATCCATGGGTTCGGGACCCGCGTTGCTTGCGGCTTTTCTTCCTTCTCCTAACTACCATTGTCTCTCACCACCTCTCTAAATCATCCTGCGAATCAAGTCATTTATATCCCTGCCGCGATACCCTAACTCACCGCCAGCTTTCACGGGTTTCTTTACGCTCTTCTTGAAACCTCCTCGCGGCGGGTGTAGCCTAAACACGGGCTTTACTTTGCTGTCTAATTTATGCCACTTTACCTTCCCGTCAAGTAAGGCATCAACAAGTTCGTCCACACTCATCCCAATTGCTTCCCTCAGTGATTCCTCTGTTATTGGTTTATTTCCTATGAGTCTCCCTCGCCTTAGTATTAGTTCCTTGAGTGTTTCCCTGTCTATCTCCCCCCATGTGACCCAGTCCTTAACCACCTTTAGCATACCGTCTATTGTGGAGTCTTTCGGATAAATTACTGCTGTGAATTTCCTCGTTAACCTGAGCATCCTTAAAGTTGCTTTAACGTCTGGCGGTACGTCCGCCGTTCCCCGTATCCTGATGATGGCATATAGTGTCACTGTACTGTTCACCTCCTAGTCCAGTCGTACACCGTGACGAACTTATAGGTGTTCTTGAGGGCATCGTAAACAGCACCGACGAAGTTTATAGTTGTTCTCGTCTCACCACGGCTCCATGTCCAAACGTCCTTTATTCCTGCATACCTTAGCACGACCTTAGCTGCATCTCCAGCGACTAAACCCGTGCCTTTGGGTGCCGGTATTAATTTGATCCTAACACTTCCGCACTTACCCATCACTGTGAAGGGTACACTGTGTGGCTCCGTGCATGAGCATGCCCAGCTACCGCATCCTCGCCTTACTGGTATTATGTTTAGTTTCGCGTTCCTTATTGCCTTGCTTATTGCTTGCCTTACCTGCCTTGCTTTACCAAGCCCTATACCTACGTATCCGTCAAAGTTACCCACTACCACAAGTACGCGGAAGCGCGTCATTTCGCCCGCGTCGGTCTGTTTCTGGACAATGTTAACGTCTACGACCTCATGTTGTAGGTCGGGCAGTAAGTAATCAACTATCTCGGGCTCCTGTATGACTAGGTTCATGTCGAAGATTTCCTTGATGCTGCTAATCTTGCCTTCCTTGACCATCCAGCCTAAACGAGTTCTGGGAACCCATTCCTCAAGCGAGGTAATCGCGCGCGACATTCTTAATCACCTGCCTGGAAGTAACCTATTATGATATCACGTATCTTGAGGAAGTGATCAGGTAATTCGCGTGGGTCTAAGCCTCTGGAGAGTAGTTGAGAGAACCTCCTCTGGAACTCCTCCGGGTTCTCCTCAGCTAATTTCTTTGCATATTCCGCTATGTGCTTACCCTGTATCCTGTCCTCGCTTGGGAGTACCTCCTCGGAAGCAGGCACCTCAACACCAGCGTCCCTTAGACCTTTGATTGCGGCGTATATCCGTGAGCCGCGGACTGAAGGGTGAAGACCTATGTCGGGTATAGCGTACTCTATGCCTGCTTTCTTGGCCTTTAATCCTGCAATTAAGCCCGTTAAGTATGCAGCCGGCGTACTCTTCAAGCTACCCTTCCAGCCGAACCGCCTGAGCTTCTTGCTAGTGACCCCGACTAGGGTTTTGTCGCCGTTAGGCGCGAACTCTATTATCTGTACTATTATCTGGGTGTTAGTCTTACGGATAACTGCCCTTATTTTCTGCCCTGACTTTATCATTCTGTACCTTTTGTAGTAGTTGGTTTTGCCCTCCCTCCGCCTACGTCTCGGCACCTTATACCTAGGTCCTCTCGCCATGTCACCTCACCTGAATACCCATATCCGTTAAGTGGCGTTTTAAGTCTGATAAGCTCCTGAAGGTCCCGCCCTTCGCCAGCAGGTATAGCTTCCTGTACGTCTTTCTGTCGATGACGCCATTATCGCGAAGCCACTTGAGGTACCTCCTAATTTTCCTGATTGTGTACATCCACAGGCGCTTCTCGTCCACTCTAGCACCGCGTGCTCCTTTCCTCTTGCCTGGTCCCCTCCTATGTCCCTTCTTCCTCTTGCGGTGTCTCTCCTTCCATCTACCGCGCGAATTGCGGCGAACTGGGAGCACGTAAATAGCTCCGTCCTTTATTAGGCGCCGTATGTCCTCCCTGCGCAGCGCTGATTCAACATCTTCTATCCTCTCGGGGTCGATCCTTATTCTTGACACACCTACTCCGAGCACCTCAGCCGCAAGCCTCTTCTGCATGCTTAAGTCCGTCATCTTCCCATCACCCCGCATTAGCTATGAGGAAACCTCTTTCCTTAGCCTTATTAATTAACTCTACCCTCTTCCGTGCGCCGACAGTGGCACCTATGTACACAATAACACTTGACGGATCTAAGCCCTCAAGTTCCCTTACCGAATGCACCACCACAGGCTTCAGTCCCTGAGGATGAAGTCCACGTATCACTCGCGGGGTTCTGTACCCTACACTAACTACTGGCGGGTGGCCCTTCAACTTTAACCTCATTGGGTTGTCCTTACCCTTAGGTCTGCGCCACTTGGGGTCGTTCTTGAACTTCTCGAACTTCCACCACTTATTGCGCAGGAACACTATCTTCTTCTTTTTCTGGACCATGCGCTTTATCTTCTCCCTATCTAGTGCGGCCATCATCACTCACCTCCTTACTCCATCAACTCCTTCTTGTATATGTAGATTCCATCAACGAATACCCTCCTGTCGAAGCCACGAATCTTTGTTGCTTGCTCTATGTTTGCTGCTGTCTGGCCGACCTCCTCTATGTTAACGCCCTCAACTATTACATCGTTCTTCTGCACCTTCACCTTAACATTACCGACTATCTTGGCTACCCTAGGAGCACGTTCACCAAGGAAGTTCTCTATCAGAACCTTATCTCCCTGCACCTTCACCGATATTGGGAAGTGTGAGTAAATGATCTTCAACCAGTACCTGTATCCCTTGGTTACGCCCGTTATCATGTTCCTTATGTGCGCACCTATTGAGTAAACAACAGCTTTTTCCTTCCTCCGCGCAAAGAAGGTCTCCACGACCACTTTATTATCCTCTAAGTAGATACGTACCTTCCTCGCGTGGCTGAAATCCCTGACGATCTCTCCCTTGGGTCCTTTCACCCGCACGGTCTTCCCTTCAATACTTACCTCGACACCTTCGGGAACCTCAATCTCGTCCCGCACCCTTACCTCCTTCACCATCAGCTACCACCCCTGGAATGACTTCAGTATACGTACGCTAGGAGCACACCCCCGATTCGCCTTTCGAGGGCTTCCCTATGTGATATCACTCCCTCAGGTGTTGACAGAATTAATATTCCTATGTCCCTGGAGGGTAAGTACTTCCTTAACCAGTGCGGCATCTCTCGTAATTCCTTGTACTTCACAGGCACTCTGGGCTTTATGACGCCAGTCTTGTTTATCCTGCCAAGTAACTGCACCTTTATTTTACCCCATCTGCCGTCATCGATGTGCTCGAACTCACCTATGTAGCCGTATTTCTGCATGACCCTAAGTACCATAGCTATGAGCTTCGATGCTGGCGTTATCACGGCCTCCTTATGACCGCGCATTTCGTTATTCATTATTGTGGAGAGAGCGTTTGCTAGTGGGTCCATCGTCACCATGGCTTACACCTCCTAGCTATATTTCTTGAAGCCTAACTCGCCTGCGAGTTCCCTGAAGCACTGCCTGCATAGGTATAGCCCGTATTTTTGTATGACAGCATCCCTACTACCGCATCTTCTGCAGACCTGCACGCCTCTTCCATATTTCCTCTTTATAGGCTTCCTGAACTTACCCATGCTACATCACCCTGACTCCCAGCTCCTTTATGAAGAAAGCTATCGCTTCTATCTTAGAAACCCTATGTCTGCGCGGTATCTTAGACCTCTTAACTCTCCGCCTCATTACCCTGTACCCTGGGCGCTCGAGCTTCACCGATATGTCCATTCCGAAGACACCCACATTGGGATCATACTTTACGCCAGGAAGTATTATGTGCTCGCTTATCCCGAACGAGAAGTTCCCGAAGTCGTCGAAACTTGATGCCTTAACCCTGCGTCCCACAGCCTCTAAAGCTCTGTTAAGGAATGATAATGCCTTCTCACCACGTAGGGTAACAACTACGGCTATCGGCTCCCTCTTACGGATGCCGAATTCCTTGATGGTTCTTTTAGCCCTCCTTATGGATGGTTCCTGCCCAGTTAGCTCCTTTAATACCTGTTTAGCCTTCTGGAGGCGCTCTCCGGACTCACCTACACCGATGTTGACGACTACCTTAGCTATCCTAGGCTTCAACATCGGGTTCTTATTCCACTTCTCAACCACTGCCTCGATCTCATCCTCTGTGAACGTTACTGTTCTCTTCGGGCTCATACCGCTCCCTCCGGCAGCGTTATTTCAGGCTTTTCACGCCCTATAACCATAATCTTGTCTAGGGTCGTGTAGAATTTATTACCCTTGAAGTCCTCTAGAGCAACCTGCTTTCTATAGTGTCTCATTCCTTCGGAAACGCTTAGGAACTTAGCTACTCTGCCAACGTTCCTACCGCCGATCACTATTACTGTTACTCCCTCCTCTAGCGGGTAGTACTCGAGTAACTCATTGCCTGGTAAGCTTATCTTGACTGAACTCATGGTTCTATACGTGTCCTCCTCAGGATTCGTGGGGTCGCTGACCCTAATCAACACGTTCCTACCGTCGTGTAGGTTGAGTTGGATGTGGCCTCCCTTAACCGTGGTCTTGTTCTCTATCCTGCAGATCTTAAATGAAGCCTCCTCCTTGGGTATCGGTATTAGAGTCATTACCTTCACGGGGACCGGGATCATCCTGAAGTACTCTTGGGTGTCAACGATTTCCACAACGTCCATTATACCTACAGGGTATTTGTAGTTCTTTCTCACCCTACCGTCGACCTTAATGTGTCCTTCGGCAATGATTCTCCTCGCCTCTCTAGCTGTGTCAGCTAAGCCTAGGATGTCACGCACAATAATAAGCAACGGTAATGAGCGACTTATTGGGTGAGGACCTGCTGATGGCTTAACAGTCCAGGTACGCTCTTTCCTAAGAATAGGCCAGAACTCGGGCGCAGCGAGCCTCTTCAAGTGCCTTCTTGAACCCATTCGCGCCACTCTCACTCACCTCCTTGAGGTGTGCTTTCTTCCTTTTTAACCTCGAGTCCCTCCTTAGCCTCCTCTTCAGGTTTCTCCTCAGCCGCCTCTTCCTCAGTTATTGCTTCCGGCCTTCCTTTGCGTCTCTCGATGATTTTCTTCCTGAACTTATCACTGAGGTCGAGCTTAACTATCATTACGTTCGAGGGGTGTATTGGGTAATAAACAGGTGTGCCGTCGGCCTTCTTTATCGTTACTCCGTCAATATGTAAGGCTATTTTCTTGTAGTCAACTGCCACTACCTTGCCTTCATGCCCTGTCCACTCTCCCCTTACCACACGTACGACGTCACCTTTACGAACAGGTAGCCTCTTAATACCCAGTTTCTCCCTGAGCTCCCGCACTAGCTTCGCGGTCATGAATTTCCTTCTAATGTGGAAAGGAGCATTAATCTGGGCAAGACGCTGTTTTCCTGGTTTTTTCGATTTCGGCGCCATCGCTATCCCCCACCTCAAACAACCATTGACGCTATCGTTGATAGCCTAGCCCAACGTTCAGCGGCTTCCTTAGCTATCGGTCCTCTTATCTCAGTGCCCTTAGGCGCCCCTTCCGGCGACACTATGACGCACGCATTATCCTCGAAAGCAACCCACACGCCGTTAGGCCTTCTGAAGGGTTTCTTCTGCCTCACTATTATGGCGTTCATTACCTGGCCGACTAAATCGGCGTTCCCCTTCTTTATAGTCACTACGACCATGTCACCTACCGTGGCGAAGGGTAACCTCCTTAACCTAGTCTTAAGGCCTGGAACACCTATTACCATGGCTTCCTTAGCACCGCTATTGTCGGTTACTTTGAGTCTTGTGCCAACTACTATTCCGGGAACCCTACGAACCCTACTATACGCAGCACCGCCCTTCTTCTCCGGCACCTTAGCTCACCCCCTTCTTAAGCACACCTAGCACTACCCAAGATACTGACTTTGCCAGCGGGCGTGTCTCACCGATTAACACAACGTCTCCGGGTTTAGCGTCAATGCATGGTGGAAGGTGAGCGTGAATACGTGACCTCCTTCGTTCATACCTCATGTATTTCTTTATATAAACGAGGTACTCCCTCTCAATAACGACGGTTCGCCTCATCCTAGCCTTAAGTACCTTGCCGACGAGTAACCCACCACGCACCTTTAGGTATCCGTGCCAAGGACATAGAGGATCGTCACACCCCTTCTCAGGTGGATTTAATCCTTCATACTTTATTCCTATGTTCCTAACCCTGCTTGGCATACTCACATCACACCCCCATACCTTTTCAACCTGTCTTCAGGCCTACCCATTATCCGGTCACCCTTGACCTCTACAGTGTGGTGGTCACCGAGTTTAAAAAGGAATACCCCGCCCAGTTTAGGCACGACCTTCCTGTTACCCTTACTGTCCATGATGACTAACGTGTTCATTGTCTCGTCGATAACCTTCCCCTTCATGCCGACAAAGGATTTGCTCGTATGGTCCTTCACCATTACTTCCAACCCTATCAATTCATGGTACACGATGTTCTTCTTACTTCTCCTCAAGACTTACTACCCTTCTTGCCCTGAGTTGATTTTAGTTCCTCTTCCCGCATTATCGTGAGTATCCTTGCAATGTCCTTACGGACCTGCTTTATTCTCCCGACATTTGTTAGTGTCCCGAGGTATGCCTGGGTCCTTAACTTTATCAGCTCCGCCCTAAGCTCCCTTAACTTACGCATCCTTTCCTCTGGGCTCATCTTCCTTATTTCATCAGGCTTCAAAGTCATGCCGCTTCACCACCTACGCTTTCCTCACCTGGTTCCTTAATCCTAACTATGTCGTCCGGTTCACCTGGTTTCACTATTAAGACCTCTATACCGTAGATACCTGGTTTCCGCAGTAAGTGTATGACTGCCCTATCAGTGAGGTGCTCGATGTGGTGCCCGGTCTTGTAGACCTTACCGGCACGTATTTTCTCGTACCTAGCCCTCTCTGAGGTTAACTTACCACTGATTATAATCTCTACACCAACGGCGCCCGCACCAAGAACCCTCCTAAGGGCAACAAATGCCGCCCTCCTGAAGTGATAACCCCTCTCTATGGCCAACGCAAGGCGAGTTGCCACGATCCTTGCGTCAAGGTCTGGGTTCTCAACCTGGGTCACTGTTATTTGCGGGTTCTCTAGTTTGAAGTATTTTTCCAGGATTTCCGTTAATCTCCTTATGGTTTGACCTCTCCTACCTATTATTAGGGCAGGCCTGTCAGCGTATATAATTACCCTAGTTCCGAGAGGTGTCTTAATCAGCTCCACCCTGGAGTACCCTGCCCTCATGAAGTTCTTTGCTAGGTACTCGTCAATCTTTATTCGGAGAATATTTAAGCCTATGAAGTGTGACTTTATGTCGACCATTCACTTCACACCTCCTTAACTATTACCTCCATGTTAACCATGGTCCCGACCTTCGGGGTTGCACGGCCGAAAGCACGAGGTATCCATCTCTTAAGGTACCTACCCTTATGGACAGCCGCGTGAATTATGACTAGCCTATCGATATCTAGTTGCTTCTGCTCCGCATTGTTCTCAACGTTTTTCAGCAATTTGAGAACAGCCCTAGCGGCTTTAACAGGGTACCTACCTATCGGTGTTTTCCACCGTGGGAATCTCTGGGGTAGACCCCGCTTATGAGCGACCTGCAGTTTATATCTAACATAAGGAATAGGGGTTCTAAGCGCTATGACGTCCTCAAGTAATTTCTCGGCTTCCTTCAGTTTCATGCCCCGGATTATTTTAAATATCTCATAGGTCTCCTTAAGTGAGACCGGTGCATCCCAAACCATAGCCTTAGCTACGCGATCTTCATCCTCCTTCTTCACCTTCACGGAGTAGTGCCACACTGGCATCGTCCCACCTTCCCCACTGCCTAAGACCTTTTTAGGTGGGGCTTATAAGTTCATAAGTTTTACCCACGCGTGTAGAGACCATGGAACTCTTAAAACCGCTTAATGGTAGTTAAGCGTAGGTGTGTAGTTATGAGTCATAACATCCCACTGCGAAGGGTAGATAAGTACACGTGGGAAATACCGAAGGGAACCAAGCCGTGTATGAAGGTATCAGCGATAATATTCGCTGATGAGTATCTCCTAAGCAAAATGAAGACCGACCTAACGTTAGTTCAAGCAGCTAACATAGCATGTCTCGACGGCGTCGTCTTAGCAACTTACGTGATGCCTGACGGTCACCAGGGCTACGGCTTCCCAATAGGCGGCGTCGCCGCAATGACGGCTGACGGGGGCGTGATTTCGCCGGGTGGTGTTGGTTACGACATAAACTGTGGTGTTAGGCTGCTTTCAACTGAGTTAAGGGTCGATGATATAAGGCCGAGGCTGAAGGAACTCGTTGACACAATCTTCAGGAACGTACCATCCGGTGTTGGGAGCACGGGGAAACTTAGGTTAAGCTTCAGCGAGCTCGATAAGGTCCTTAATGAGGGAGCACAGTGGGCTGTGAGAAACGGTTTTGGCTGGGCCGACGACACCGAGCATATAGAGGCCCAGGGTCGGATACCTTGGGCTGACGCAAGCAAGGTGAGTAACACCGCCAAGAGGAGAGGCGCTCCTCAGCTAGGCACGTTAGGTGCTGGGAACCACTTCCTGGAAATCCAGGTAGTGGATAAGATATACAATCCCGCCGTAGCTAAGGTGCTAGGGATTTACGAGGAAGGGCAAGTCACTGTGATGGTTCACACAGGGTCCAGGGGTCTTGGGCACCAGGTGGCTAGCGACTACTTAATAATTATGGAGAGGGCGATGCGCAAGTATGGGATAAGGCCCCCAGACAGGGAGCTTGCCTCAGTCCCCTTCAACAGCAAGGAGGGGCAAGACTACTTTAAGGCCATGGGCGCAGCAGCAAACTTCGCCTTTGCTAACAGGCAAATAATAACGCATTGGGTCCGCGAGTCCTTCGGTAAGGTATTCCACACCGACCCAGACAAACTAGGGTTGAAGATAATATATGACCTGGCACACAACATCGCTAAGCTCGAAGAACATGAAGTGAACGGAAAGAGAATGAAACTCGTGGTTCATAGGAAAGGGGCAACAAGGGCGTTCCCGCCGGGTCACCCAGAGATACCGAAGGACCATAAGTCAATAGGGCAGGTAGTACTGATACCGGGCTCCATGGGGACGGCTAGCTACGTTATGGTAGGAGTGCCTGAAGGGAAACGCACGTTCTACTCAGCAGCGCACGGAGCTGGCAGGTGGATGTCGAGACACGCCGCAATAAGGACCTACAGACCTCAGGAAGTCACCTCCAGCCTAGCTAAACAAGGCATATACCTCCACGCAGCAACTAGGAGAGTAATAAGTGAGGAGGCACCTGGTGCATATAAGGACGTAGACAAAGTAGCGATGGTAACTCATCAAGTAAAAATAGCAGCACTAGTCGCTAGGCTCAGACCAATTGGGGTTGTCAAAGGTTAAGCACGATGCCAGTAATCAAGCCAGCATACGTACGTAGGGACAGATTTTTTCATAAGTGCAAGATTGTGGCGTCCCCAGGGAAGGTACGTATCATAACTTATCCAGATATAAGTAACAGACTTGTTAAGATAAAGGGACAACTCTCAATAAGGGAGCTACATACTATCTTATCAAGCAAAGGCATCACGGAACTAGAGATTCACGCAAGGGATGTCCTCAACATCCGTAAGTACCCCCTAAGGAGGACACGGAGAGATATTGCTGACCTATTTCCTGAGGAAATTAGTGGAAACGTATCAGAGGTACTAATAAGGTTAAGAAACGGTAAGGAAGTCTGTTTAATTCTCTTCGAGAAGGACGTTGGTAGACTCGTAAAAAGCCTGAAGAAATACGTTGGTTAAATGCAAGACTACTTACTTCATTGCGACGAACAGTGTTGACCTAGTTGCCTTAAGGCCTGGCTCTCCGTGCTGCACTATCTTAGTTGTTGGCGCGAACTCTCCTAAGTAATGTCCTATCATTTCAGGCGTTATTTTCACCGGTATGAATTCCTTACCATTATATACTTCAATTGTGAGTCCGACCATTACTGGCAGTATTATCATGTCCCTAACATGCGTCCTTATGCGAACTTTCTTGCCTTGTTTTAGTAGTTCCCTAGCCTCCATAACCTTCCTAAGCAACTTTAGCCTAGGGGACTCCTTAATACCCATTTCCATTCTTCTCTGCTGTATCTCAGGGGAGGATTCCCTGAGTAGTGATCTCCTTGCTCTCGAAGGCAGTAATTCTAGTAGCTGATCCATAGGCATGTTCAGTAGTTCCTCGAGGGTCTTTCCTCTATACCTGAACTTCTTCCACTCTGGTGGTATCTCGATGTCTAGCGCCACTCTACGCACCAACCCGTCTTTACTTTGCGAGCTTTATTAGTTTTCCTCTCTTATCCTGGCCAACACTTAAGGTTATTTTCTAGACCATAACTCCGTGTTTATCTGGGCCAAAACGGCGTGTAGAGCCTCAACGGTTCTTACTGAGAGTACCCCTTGCCCTGGGATGAAGTTCACTCTCCACACTGGCTCAAGGGCTGTGAACCTCTCTTTGCCGAGGATTTCATCAAAGTCTAGCTTGCTATTACCAAATAACAGAACTAATCCTTTGCTCCGCAACGCCTCGCTTAGCAGGGCTTTCCTTAGTCCTTGTTTGGAAAAGCTTTCGCCCTGTTTAGATGTTAGAACAATTACACCGTTAAAATACCTTATTGCATCAACTATGTCGTCTCCTGCCCTCAACACTCTGTAACCTACGTACTCCTTTATCTCTTCCGGTCTTACCTCACGACATATCATAGGCTTGACGCGTTCGATCCTGACTAGGATCCGTTCTCCCGGCTTAAGTTCTCGAGATGATTCGGTAAAGCAAAGGTTCCTTGACCCCACGAACGTCTTAGCTGTCGTACCCCATGAGACCACCACAACCCCCTCCCTAAGATCACCGCGGGCAGGTGCTTTGTTTGTGGGATTGTGAGTAACTATGTTAAGCGGGTGTAGAAGCCCCGCATACCTTAACTCAGGTGTTATCGGGACTATCCTTTTTCGAAGATAGGGTGGAACCTGCAGGTAGCTCAGCAACGTTGCTAGGAGGTCGGCGTCGCCTTCCTCAGCAAATTCGTCATCGTATACTATAACGTCGTTAACCTTGTATATCGCTAGGGTACGCCCGAGCTCACCAGCAAATTCCGTCTTCTCCCGAAGTGTAGGTAGGATTGATAAGTTGGATGCAGGTATAACCACCACTATATGCACCGGATGCTTCCGAGGAGGCCACTCAAAAGCCTTCAATTCACCCCAACTCCAAGATTGCTATTCTATTACTAATATGCCTCACTGATTTGCCGGCTTAGTGACGTAAAAACCTATGGTACTCTACCTTTTCTTTCTCTTACCCCTACCCTTCTGCCTACCTCTTTCCTGCTCCTTCTTCTTTTCTTCCTTTATTCCACCAACACCCATGAAGAGCGTTGTTCTCTGGCGTCCTCCCATTCTTGCTAACCTCCTCTCATAGCTTATTACCCGCCTTATTAAGGTAAATGTGAAAGTGAATGATGTGTTTGCCGAGTTCTGATGGGTGATGTAGGGACATAGGCTGACACAACCTTCAAAAGCGTTATAAGCTAAGGATTTAAAGCCAGATAGCAGACACTTGGAGGTAGTGGTGTGGAGGTATGGCACGGCGGAAGCATTCAGCGCCTCGTAGGGGTAGCCTAGGGGTAAGGCCTAGGAAGAGGGCATCCAAGTTTGTGCCTAGAGTGAAGACTTGGCCAGAAGTGGACTTCGATGAGCCCAGAGCCCTAGGGTTCTTAGGTTACAAGGTTGGAATGACCCACATATTAATGATTGATGATAGACCCGGGACCCCAACGTATGGGAAGGAAGTATTTGTTCCAGTAACCGTAATTGAGACGCCTCCAATGATCCCTGTTGCGGCGAGATTCTATGAAGCAACCGTCGGCGGGCTACGGGCACTTACGGAGGTCTGGGCACAGCCCCCCGAGGAGCTCCAGATAAAGCGAAGAATAAAGTCGTTGAAGGTGAGTGAAGAGAGCGTTGAGAAGGCACGTAAGAAGCTGGAGAATAATAAGGATTATGTTGCTAGGGTTTCCTTAATTCTGGCATCGCAGCCACGGTTAACTGGAGGCCTCAGCAAGAAGGTTCCTGACATCGTGGAGGTTAAGGTGGGTGGGGGAAGCGTAGAGGATCAGGTACAGTACGCGTTAAACATCCTTGGAAACCCCTTGAAGATTTCAGACGTGTTTCGTGAAGGCCAGTTCATAGACGTAATAGGAGTAACTAAGGGTAAAGGATTCCAGGGTGTAGTGAAAAGGTTCGGCGTTAAGGAACTACCGAAATGGAATAAGCAGAGAAAAGGATCAAGAAGGATAGGTGCTAGGAGCCCAGGTATTGGCGCGATTAGCCCCGTGCCGCAGGCTGGCCAAATGGGCATGCATAGGAGGACAGAATACAATAAGAGGATCATAGCTATGAGGATAGTAAGCGATAAGTCTGCCGAGGAGGCGGAGAAGATCCTGCGCGAGTTTACACCAGTAAGCGCGTTCCCACATTATGGCCTCCTAAGGACCGACTACATCGTTGTTAGGGGGAGTGTGCAAGGAACACCTAAACGCCCGCTCGTACTGCGATGGCCCGTAAGGCCGCCCAAGTGGACGCCCGAGCAGGCACCTAAGGTAATTTATGTGAGCTTAGAAAGCAAAATCTGAGCTGGGTGGTGAGTGATGGCATACAGGATAGTGTGGCTCGGATTAAGGGAGAGCTCGGGGAAACGAGTACCTGTTTATGGACTAGATGGAACCCCCGTTAAGGAAGTCGAGCTACCTTCAGTCTTTAGCCTACCAGTGAGGAAGGACCTAATAAGAAGGGCATTCCATTCTGCCCACACAGCGAGGCTCCAGCCTAAGGGTAGAGATCCCCTAGCCGGCATGAGGAGGGCTGGCGAGTCGTGGGGTATTCACCACAGCGTCGCAAGGGTTCCGAGGCTTGATAATGGACGCGCTGTAATAGCTCCAATGACACGTGGCGGAAGGCTCGCTCATCCACCAAGGGTTGAGAAGGTACTTCATGAGGAGATAAATAAGAAGGAACGCATTAGAGCGATAGCTTCAGCCATCGCCGCGACGTCCAGAGAAGAGCTAGTCAGGGCGAGAGGCCATAAGTTCAGTGTAGAGACCCTACCTGTGATTGTTGTGGACGACCTAGAGAGCGTGGGCAGCACTGCTGAGGCTAAGAAAGTGTTACAGAACCTAGGTCTTTGGGAGGATGTTGAAAGGGCCGCAACAAGGAAGCGAGTGAGGAGCGGGAAAGGTAAGATGAGGGGGAGGAGATATAAGGTTCCCAAATCCTTGCTCATAGTTGTGTCGAGCCATGATGTCCCTGCAGTAAAGGCCTTCAGGAATCTGCCTGGTGTGGACGTAATTTCTGCTGACAGCCTAAGCGTGCTACACCTCGCGCCCGGCGGTGTTCCAGGTAGGTTAACCGTGTATAGCCTTTCAGCCTTATCAAAAATAGGAGAGAAGTTTGAGGTGATTTCAGCATGAGGGATCCAGCTACCGTGATAAAGAGGATCGTAGCTACCGAAAAGGCCTTGAGTTACATTGAGACCACCAATACCTTAACTTTCATAGTTGACCTAAGGGCTACCAAACACGACATTAAGAGAGCAGTCGAGGAACTCTTCGACGTTAAGGTTGAAAAAGTCCGTACGCTAATCACTCCTAAGGGCGAGAAGAAAGCCTACGTCAGACTCGCCCCAGAGTACAAGGCCAGCGAGGTAGCAACTCGCCTAGGCATAATCTAATCCAGGATGGGGGTGTGACGCATGGGTAAGAGGATAAGACAACAAAGGGCTGGCCGTGGGGGTCAACAGTTCAGGAACAGGGGACACTTAAGGGTAGCGCCAGCTAAGTATCCACCATTAAGTGACGTCACGTTAACGGGCGTCGTAACTGAGTTAGTTCACGACCCCGGTAGGTGGGTACCCCTAGCCCACATAGAGCTAGAGAACGGCACAGAGTATTATGTACCTGCAGCGGAGGGTATGTATGTAGGTCAGAAAGTAGCTATTGGGCCAGACGCACCAATAGCTATAGGGAACACACTTCCTTTAGGCAAGATCCCTGAGGGTACGAAGGTCTACAACATAGAGCTAAGGCCAGGAGATGGCGGCAAATTAGCGAGGCAGTCAGGTAGTTATGCCATAATCTTAGGTAGGTCCGGAAGGTACACGATAGTTCAGCTACCTAGCGGGAGGCAGAAGAACATACTCAGCACAGCCAGGGCTACCATAGGTATCCCTGCAGGCGCTGGACGCACTGAGAAGCCCCTGCTGAAAGCTGGGCTAGCGTACTATAAGTGGAAGCCCAAAGCACACATCTGGCCTAAAGTGCGTGGAGTTGCCATGAACGCCGTCAGCCACAAGTTCGGCGGTGGCTCACACCAGAGCGTGTCAATACCATCTACAGTGTCAAGGAACGCCCCACCTGGTAGGAAGGTAGGCCACATCGCCGCCAGAAGGACCGGCAGGAGAAAGAGATAATTTTATGTTCTAAGGCGCTCACCACCTAAACTTATCACCTACGTTAGGCTACTTAATTACCTAATCACTAGTAATGTTACTGTCACAATACCTCCTTAGAATCTCCTTTATTATTGAGGTACTTGACGCGATCTCAGGGCCCTCCCTTCTTGACATTCTCCTAACCTCAGCTTTTATGCCTCTTCGCTCAAGCTCTCTCTCTAGGAACTCCTCGTCCATAGGCTGGTCCGGGCCCAAGAATATTATATCGGGTCTCACACGCTCTACAGGCTTAAGCAGGTCAGTGTCATCGCCTAGGAATGCCTTATACACGTACTTTATAGAGGACACTACCTCTAGCCGCATGTCCTCAGGCATTATTGGAAGCCTTCCCTTGAACTTTTGGACGTTCTTATCCCTAGCAACCACGGCGTAAACCAATCCAAGTTTCCATGCCTCCCTTAGGAAGCGTATATGACCAGCATGTATTATATCGAAAGTGCCAGCAACAAGCACTTTCTTGGGTCTCTCCCGAACCCATGAAATGTTTACTAAACCCATAATTTTTAGGGCGTCAAGCAGTCCCTCAGCGTACGATACGCATGCCAACGCGGTGGGCAGATCGCCGACATTTAAGTAGTATTCAGCATCATTGCGGTACAACCTAGCTAAGTTCAGAACTTCTAGAGCTTTCGAGTGGAACTTCGACGAATCAACATTTATTTGCTTGAGGGCTTTAGAGACCATCCCTAGGTATGTCCTAATCCTAGATGCAAGTGTTTCCTCAAGGTTCTCTGCAGAACTCATTTCCTATCACCGTGAGCGCCTCCTCCTCCATAAAGTGGAGCTTAGGGGATACTAATATTAATGTGTGCGGGCCCTCCCCCTCATAGTTAAGAAGTTCCTTAAGCTTACATGGGCATATGCGTTGCTTACGGGAACCCAGCGCAGAAACCGCGACCGCCTTACGGTCACCGCTAATGACGCCCTCCTTCCTCATGCTCTCTAATTTAAATAGTAGCTTCACCGCCTCCGGTATGGTCATCATTACGTTTTTCTCCATGTCCATCTCAAGCAATAGTATAGTATGAAGGTTCCGCGAGTCATTGTCCTTGATGACGTCATATGGATACTCTGAAATAATACCTTCCCGAGGGTATGTCAACGTAACTGGCTTACCCATTTTATATATCATCAGACCAGTGAGCAGCAGTGCATTGGGTATGATCCCGGGTGCGGGCACAACCTCAAAGCTGTGTCCTTTGCTTTTCGCTTCTAAAAGTAATGATACGTGAGTAGTTGCTAGCAGAGGATTCCCTATAACTAGTAGCGCGACATCTCCATGCTCAAGTTCCTCCATGATTTCAGAACTACGTTCTTCGAGTATGCTTCGAGTAGCTAGTACTATGTCGTCACGCCTAACTACCCTCTTAACCTCGTCTACAGACCCAGGAAAGGAACTCGTGTAGACGTCTAGGTATACTTTACGTGCTTTCCTGACTTTCTCAAGCCCTCTTAACGTGATGAGATCTGGGCTTAGCCCCAATCCTATTAGGTATAATTTACCCATTCTCTCACCAGCGTGAAACCGTCATAAGTTAGGTTGAATTCTTTGTTACCTTTCTTACCGCTGAAAACCTCGCAAACTAGATCCAGAGTTTTGCGAATGAACCTTACTAAGTCTTCCCTACCCTGTGCTTTGAATATAGCATATACACCATCTTTATCTATAGCTACTTGCGCCCCTGACTTTACTAATCTGTTATACTGGTTACTCATGAACTCCCGTGCTAACACCTTATCTGGGTTAACCCTTACTTCTAGGCGCAACGGCTCCACAATATCTGCATACGGGATGTACATTATAAGTAAATTAACCTCACTTAGGGGCTCACACCCAGAGACCTTGAAGTGCAATACGATCTTCCTAGCACATTCTTCATCCGCCATAGCGAATATCGCGGTTAAAGAATCACTACTAATTATTCCTTCCAAAGTGCTCATGAATTCCATTAAATTCATTTTTCTTGAGTTCCGATCACTCATCTCTCCCAGTCACACCCTCCCACAGTACTTAGTGTAAACCACCCCTTCGTCTTTAAAAATGCGGGTTCATCCCGAATTAATAAAAGCCTAATGTTTTAATTGTTCATGTATTGTTTACGCTTAGAAATACGCTACTCGGGAGGGCGATAGCCTTGAGAAACCTCGACTGGGTAGTTAGGAGGGCCGAAGAAATATCGGCGGAATACAACTCTGTTATGAAGTTCCTAGAGGAGGCATTGATAACACTTGAGACCGAACAGAAAAATCGCAACGGGCGGTGGATCGTTGAAGCGCCACCAAACACCCCCTTCTTAATTATTGGAGACCTGCATGGAGACTTGAGTACATTAAGAACTATACTCTCAAGGACGTCTCACGAAAAACTCGCTAAAGGTGAACTTACACTTGTCTTCCTTGGAGACTACGTAGATCGAGGGAATAATCAAATAGAGACGTTCTTAACTGTGTTGATGCTTAAGGAAGAGTTTCCCGACTCTGTTGTTCTGCTTAGAGGTAATCATGAACCACCTGAGAACCTAAAACCTTATCCTCATGACTATCCCAGCGTTTTACGGTCTAGGTACGGGTATATTAGAGGCTTAGAAATTTACAATAAATCCCTGGAGATATTCGGCAACCTTCCGTTAGTATTCATAGTTAGGAATCAATTCGTGGCACTTCACGGAGGCTTACCTACGGAGACTTTTAAAAAAGAGGTTAGCTTAGTAGAGTACTTCATGGGCAAATCACATGGTGAATACTTCAATGTTATGACCGAAATACTCTGGAATGATCCCATAGAGTCCAACCATTACAGAATCCCATCCCCTAGAGGAGTTGGATACCTATTTGGCAGACCCGTCACTGAGTGGTTTCTACACACATTCAGGTTCAACGCAGTCATTCGGGGTCACGAAGCTGTTGACCGCGGCTTCAAGCTTAATCATGGGAGTAAAGTTGTTACTCTCTTCAGTAGGTTAGGTCCACCTTATTATAATAGCAGAGCCTCATACATGGTGGTTGATACCTCCATAGAGAGGTGGTGGACTAGAATCACTAACTTCATAGTTTCACTGTCATTGTAGCTTACCCGAGCTAAACACTTTATCTATTTTGATAAGTCTAAACTTAATATTTATAACTCTAGCAGACATAAGTCCCTAAGGTGAACGGAAATGTATAACATAGACAGTATGTTCGAGGTACCGCTAAGTGAAACCGATATTGAAGAATTGAAGACTGTACTTGAGGAAGTACGTAACCCTGTTAAGATAATAACATTTACTGCCGAAAACTGTAGATACTGTGGCAACACCATCGATCTAATAGAGCTCGTAGTTAAGGCGAGCCCCCGAAGAAATGGGAAACCTCTAATAACGCACGAGATCGTGAAGTACAGCAGGGACAAGAGAGAGATCTTCGCAAAGTACGGCATAGATAGAGTACCGACAGTGGTGTTATTGGATGGTTACATAAGATACGTGGGTATGCCAGCAGGTGAGGAAATCAGAGGATTTATTGAAACAGTTATTAGAATAGGAACAGGTGACTCTGGCCTCAGCGAACGCACAAAGTCAGCGCTCTCCCAAATCTCTAAGAAAATGGTTATTGATGTTGTAGTGACCCCCACGTGTCCGTACTGCCCGTATGCATCATTACTGTCAAACATGTTCGCGTACGAATCCTATCGTAGTGGTAGGAAATCCATAATAAGTAAAACCATAGAGGCTTACGAGAACCCTGACATCGCCGACATGTACAACGTAATGACTGTGCCCACCGTCGCCATAAATAGGTCCGTCGAGTTCGTGGGTCCACCAACGGAAGATCAACTACTAGATAGAATACTTAAACACGCTAAGTACTGAAGAGAAGCAACGGTCAAGTCCAGGTTCGACACTTTATTATAACGTTTTACGGGAAAAGCCTGCTTTCTTTATAAGGTAAGCATCATATTTACTTTTAGGGTCTTGGGTGGGGGTTTACTCGGCCTTAAATTTCTCATACCATGCCTCGTATACCTTAATGAGATCCCTGTTGATGCTTGGCTTTATACTCTCAAGAGCTGCCTTGAAGTCCTCCAGCGTTACAGGTCTCGGGTCTCCCTCCCCTCCATTCTTCTCAAATAGCTCTGTTATTACTCTGAGATGCGCCGCCATGACAACATCTCTTATATCACTTCCTGAGTATCCCTCCAGTATATCAGCTAGTAACTCGAAGTCAACGTCAGGCGCTAACTTTATGTTCTTGGTAAGTAACCTCAGTAACTGAACCCTAGCTTCTCTATTAGGCGGCGGAACGTATATTCTTCTCTGGAATCTCCTAATGAAGGCCTTATCGAGTTTCCATGGCTTATTCGTAGCCGCTATTACGTAGATGAACATTTTCTTTGACTTACTCAGCAACCCATCCATCTCCTGTAGGAATTGATTCCTAACCCTAACCTCCCCACCCACCTCGGTGTTAAAGGTTCCTAGGAGTGAATCTACCTCATCTATGAATATTATAACCGGCTTCCCTTGAGCTGATAATTCCCTAGCCTTTCTGAATAACTTAGCTACCTTACCTTCAGCCTCGCCTAACCACTTCGACATTATGGATGCCGCATCTATCTGTATGAATACGCCGTCTATCTCATTCGCCACAGCAGCTGCCAGTAGCGTTTTGCCACAACCGGGTGGTCCAAAGAGCAGTATTCCCCTAGGCCACCCGAGTTGTGGTGGGAAGAGATCAGGCCTCTTCGTTGGAAATATTATCGCTTCCCTTATTGCCTTCTTAGCATGCTCGAGATCAGCTATGTCGTCAAACGTAACTTCGGGTTTCTCCTTAAGCACTAACTCGTTAACATCCTCATCATCATTCCCAGGTGGTTTGGGACCCCCTGCCGGGACCAGGGTCGTGCGTAAGCTTTCGAGATCTTTTATCCTCTTCTTATATTGCCTTATCCAGTCTTTGTATATGGCGTTTAAACCATTGTCAGGATATAACTGTATTATTTTTGTTAATACCCTTATAGCGTTCTTGTAGTATTTAACGGCCTCGCCGAAGTTCCCCTCCCTATCATGCATTACTGCTTGGATAGCATAACGGCGGGCCATATCCTCTAAGTAAGGCAACGCATTGTTGCTCATTGCCCCCACCCTCTAGGCCCGCCGTTTAGAACGTTATTTTGTTCTGCTCCTTTAGCCTGTGGAGGGACGACATTATGTCCTGCTTCCCAACACCTAATTTAGCCGCTAGGTCGCCGATATCAACAAAACCCCCGTGTGTAAGTATATACTCCAGTACTGCCCTGTCTATTTCGTCAGGCCTTGGTTTCCTGATGCTTATCTTTGGTGCGACACTCACCTTCATTGCATTCTCTCTAATTCGTACTTCTAGTCCCTTACCCTGCCCTGGGGTCATAAGCCCCAACGGGATTTCAGGTAGTTGGTTCTTTACGGTTTCCTCCGCTACCCTCTCAATGTCCTCTAGGAGTTTCTTTGCCTCAGGGGTGTACTCTATGGCTGCCTCAGCATTTATGTCGACGGCGTCCGTGGTTTCAGCTACCACTGTTCTTGCTTTAGAGATTAGGTTCTCTAGGCTATACGCCATGCTTGGCATGACTCCTTGCACATAGTCCTTAGCGGCCATAAGCAGATTAACTGCTTCAACCATCGAACCGGGTAAGTTACTTATGTTCTCTATGGTCTCCAGCCTTAGCTTAACCTGCTCTAGTACCTTCTCAGCCACAAGGAGTTTCTTCACTACACGCCGGACCTGTATTGCTTCGTTAGCATATATGAGAGCCCTATCATTCTCCTTCCTTAACATAGATGATATTGCCTGTTTCACTAGGTGGCCGTGTCTTTTCTTAAGCCTAGTTATACTCTCCTCCAGATCCGTCTTTACTATCTCAATGCTTGAGATAAGCCCTGCTATCACGTTCCTCTTACTCCTAGCATCACCCTTACCCTTAGCTCCCCATCTAATAAGGAAGAGCAGTCTCCTCAGCCCGCCCCCCTTCTCACCTGCTGTAAAACTCACCTTCCAACCCTCCCCTCACCTGTTAGGTTTTGTTAGTGGTTTGTTTATGCCTCAATTATCTGGACCTGTATTGGTCCTTCATGCTGAACCTCAGGCTCGCTAGACTCCTTAACAGGCGTGTGGATCGGTGCAGGCCTGTGCGCGCTGGTTGCTTCTGACTCAAGCTTAGTTATTAGGTCCAGGTGTTTCTCAACATCTTTCTTCTCCTCTGCGTTCCGGGCTTTCGCGTCCCTCAGATAGTCTATGGCTGCCTTGTATGCGGATTCACTCACTTCATTGCTCATGTAGAGTACCATTAGGTTTGATATGTCCTTCTCTAACCTAATTATCTGATCCTCTAGGTCATTAGCCCTCTTCCTGAGTAGCTCCTTTACCTTCCGAACTTCATCCTTAACACTCTTGAACTGAGCCTCCAGCCTCGTCTTTATTTCCTCGTAAGCGTGACCAGGTATACTTCCTTTCCTGTAAAGTTCCTCAACAGCTCGAATCCTCTTCCTTACCCTGTCAAGCTTATTCTCCGTGGATATTGCCTTAACTTTCCACTCTGCCAGAACTATGACTCCGTCAGGAGTGAGCTTAATCCTGTCAGAGCTTATCCTCTCTAGGCTGAAATCATTTAAGGCAATCTCAATGGATTCAACATTGCCTGATACGTCAGTAAATGCTGTGAGGATCTTACCCATAATCCTGCCATACTCATCTTTTACGTTTTGACCCATGAACTTTTCAATCTGATCAATAGTGACGACCATACTCCACACCACGTTTAAGGTCTCGGTCTATGTTATGCTTAAAAAGCCTACAACTCAACAAGACGTAATCCCTTACTAGGGCTTGAAGCAACGTAATGAAGCAGAATTAATAACTAAGCCAACAC
>JALVVU010000099.1 GCA_027023255.1 Desulfurococcales archaeon | reverse complement strand
ACGTGGCTAAGGTGCTGGCGGACGACTGGGGCTTCTGGTACGACGCCACAACAAACCTCAAGAAAGTCAAAAGCTTCACAGACAAGTTCCTGTCCGAGGGCAAGCTGACCCCCGAGGAGCACGACACCGTCATAGCTAGGGTCGACAAGCTCCTAAAAATGATTGACGAGGAACCCAAGACAAAGAAATGGAAGAAGAGGGCTAAGGTAGGAACATCGAAACCATGGTACAGGGAGGTTGAGGAGGTAGTCAGGTAAAGCCCCAATCGCTTCCCCCACACAACCTAAACCCCCTTTTACTCTCATCTAAGGCCGTCATAATAGTCCAGTACTGCCACGCCTTAACCCTCAGCCACCCGCCTGGCTTACCTTTCCCCCGGCTCACCTATTGCCTGTGTTAACAGTTCCTTCACTGTATTAACATACTTAACTGCCCTCTCCCTAAGCTGAATAATTCCACTAAGCGCTCATCAACGCTGATATCCGCTAGGAATGAAGCTATCCTTACGTGAGTGGGGCAGTATGCTACGGGGTTACGCGCTTCATGGCGTATAGCCTGTTAGTGTTGATGCATACCGCAGGAATGCCTCCAAGTACTGCGAGGGGCTCATTAAGGCGTGCGCAGCCGGCATGACCACGTTCTTGAAGATCAGCGGCGCTAGGAGGCCTAGGGCCACGCAGGCTATCGCCAGTATCGTGAGGACGCTGTACGTCGCCCCCCTGCCCCGGATCTCTGCTCGAGGCTTCTTCGGGGGCTTCACGCACGTCACGTAGAGTAGCTTAAGGTACGCTACCGCCCCAGACACGTAGGCTGTGAGGAACGCTGCTAGGGCGAAGTAATTCCCTGCCCTCACCATGGCCGTTATTAGGGCGTACTCACTCATGAACACGCTTAGCGGGGGCACCCCAGCTAGGGTTAGGGTTGATAACCCAATCATGAACCCTATGAAGGGGGAGGCACGCCCCACACCCTCCAAGTCGCTGAGGTTGCGTGACCCTACGCACGCTATCGCTAGCCCCGCGCTCATGAAGAGCATCGCCTTAGCCACTGCGTGCGTGACTAGGTGGTAGGTGGCGGCAGCCGCCCCTAAGTCCGTGGATAGGCCGTAGCCTAAGGCTATGAAGCCTAGATTCATTACCGTGCTGTAAGCTATTAACCTCTTAACGTCCCTCTGCAGGTTCATGAGTAGACCGCCAATAACGGCTGACGCCGCCCCCGTAGCGAGGAGGGCTATGGGGAGGTACTTACCGACCGCTGACGCGCCACCTATGACCGTGTAGGTGAACCTCACTATCGCGTAGATCCCCACATTCACTACGAGGCCTGAGAGGAGGGCCGACACCGGTGTCGGGGCTGATGAGTGGGCCTCAGGTAACCAGAAGTGATTCGGGAATAACGCTGACTTGTAGGTGAAGGCGTAGAGGGCTAGGGCAACGAACACCAGCAACCCAAGGCCAACGTTAGCGAAGCCCGTCCCCGTTAAGGGTGTTGGGATGCCCGCTATCTTAGCGTGCATGTCAGCCATGTTGAGGGTCCCCATCGAGCCGTAGGCGAAGACTGTAGCGGCGAAGTACGCCGTAGTCGCTAACGCCCCGTAAACAGCGTACTTCAGCGAGGCAGCCACCGCTACCCTATCGCTCCTGAGGTACGAGACCAGGGCGTAGGACGAGATCGCGGTGACCTCAATCATGACGAATAGGTTGAAGAAGTCGCCGGTGTAGAAGCATCCCAGCATCCCCGCCTCAACAACCATTAGTAGCGTGTAGTACAGGTAGAGCCTGCCGTCATCCTCCATGTACCCAACACTGAACAGCACTATGAGGAACATTAGGCACGCCGTTAAGCACCCGAGTAAGGCGCCAGTGACGTCAACCTCGTAGAATATCCCTAGTGGCGGCGGCCACCCACCGAAGCAGTAGGTTAGGGGGGTGCCGTCGCTCAGCGCCGCCGCTAGGAGCTTAACCGAGAAGAACCCGGTTATGATTGAGGAAAGCAGGGTTAGGGCCTCAACACCCCTCCTCCCTAACCCAGCAATGTGGGCTAGCGGGAGCGCGAAAGCAGTTACGGCTGGGGTAAGCACGGCAAGTGCCGGCAGAACCGCTTCAGGTGCTGCTGGGTCAACCATGATCATCACCCCTAATCAAAAATTTTCCTAGCGTACTCCTCAAACTCCCTCGTTATCAGCTCCCTACACCTCCTAGGGTCGACCGCCTTAACGTCTATCCAGTGAATGTACAGCTTCTTGCCCTTCTCGTCGACAGCAACGGTTACTGTGCCTGGGGTGTTCGTGACTGAGTTAGCCACGGTTAGCACCGCGTACTCACTCCTTAAGTCGTAGGGGACCTCAACGAATCCTGGGTTTA
Organism: Desulfurococcales archaeon; assembly: GCA_027023255.1. Taxonomy (GTDB): domain Archaea; phylum Thermoproteota; class Thermoprotei_A; order Sulfolobales; family NBVN01; genus WAOL01. Next base: position 231 of record JALVVU010000099.1, on the reverse strand, counting down.
TGGGGAGTGACGGGCTTAACGCCCTCCTCGCGACATCTACGTGCGCCTTAACCTCGTAGACGAGGAAGTACTTTAACATGTACTTAATGAGGTACGCTAACCTAGTCGGGCTGAGCTTCCCCGGGTCCCTTACTAGGACGCCACACACTATGGCGGAGACGCATGCAGCGGCGGCAGCCCCGAAGATCAGGTCCGTACTCGATAACGAGCCCGCCAGCATTAGGTATATTG
>JALVVU010000098.1 GCA_027023255.1 Desulfurococcales archaeon | reverse complement strand
AGTCAGTGGATATTAAGGAAATCATTAAGGAGAACACCGCCGTGGTTGAGGAGGCGTTGAGGGAGTTACGTGAGGAGGACGTGGGTAGGGTGGCGGTCTTCAACGGCAGCAGCTTCCATGAACTCCCTCTAGACACCGTCCTTAAGCTAAGGCCCTTAGCGAGGGGGAGGGTATTCGAGGTTGAGGAGAGGAGCGAGTACGTCACCGAGGACGCTGTCGAGGGGCTTGCGGAGCTAATGAGGCCGAAGGAACTGGTGATTAGGGTGGGCTTCGAGGTTTGGGATGAGGGCTTAAGGGAGGGGTACTTAAGGAAGGGCATGCCTAACTCTGAGGTGTTCAGGCTCGCGGAGCTGAGGAGGAGGCTTAAGGCGCGCGGCACACCCATCAAGATATACGTTTACGTGCTCTTCGGGATCGAAGGCATTCCCGAGGAGAAGGTGGTGGAGTCCGTCAAGGCGTTTAAGGAGCTATTCGATGGAGTCATAGCGGTCAAGTACAGGAAGTACCTACCCAACCACCCGAATGAAGTTAATGTTAGTGAGGAGCTAAAGGAATTCTTGGAGAGGAATGCCGACCTAGTGGACTGGGGCGAGGGCGAGGAATGGGAGATAGGGCGGGAGAGTAAGTGACGGTGGTGGGCATCACCACGTTATTAGGCGGGCTTAGCCTTAAGTAAGTATGATTGAGGAGGTGTGGAAACGTGGGTGAGGAACGCTCCCTCAACTCAAAGGCGTTATGTCCGGGCGCCCCGGACGTAATCTGGGATGGGTCGGAGCTTGACTGGGTCAGGGGTGGGGAGCGCCTGTACTTCAGGGGTGTGGGTCTGAAGTACCTGATCAATGATGTCTTTGAGGCGGGGTGGAGGAAGCTTATCGAGGAGTACGTCCCCCCGAAGGGGAGGTATGACCTGTGCTTAATACTGCCCTGCGCTTACGGTAAGCCCTACAGCCAGTCATTCATTCACTACGCGATAAGGTCAGCGATAAAGGACTACCTACTGGCTGGGAGGATTCACGAGGTAATCGTGACGAACGCGGGCGTCGTGCCTAGGGACCTGGACGAGTGCTGGCCGTACTGCGCCTACGACTGGAACCCAACGCATGAAACCAAGGAAATCAAGGAATGCTACACTAAAGTACTGGCGGTGAGGCTGGAAGCGTACCTACGTAAGCACGGGTGGAGGTACTCGAAAATAGCTGCGTACCTAAGGTGGGACAGTGACAGCTGGAGAGCCGTTAGGGCTGTCGCCAAGAACCTGGGGTTAAGCATACCTAACCTAGCACCGAAGAGCGTGCCGGGCAATGAGCTTGAGGAGGTAAGCCTCAACGGGCTCTACGAAGACCCCGACCTAATCCTGATAACGAAGTCAGCACTGAACGCGTTAAGGGACGGTGTTAAGGCCCTCCTCACTTAGAAGCACAAGTAACCATTATTTTCCTCTTCAACGTATTAAGGTTCAAGAGTGATGCTTATGTGGTCCCCGCCCGAAGGGTTCGAGTGCAGGTCCATTAAGTCGTTCGACGGCGTCGAGCTGAACGTGTGCTCGAACTTCTGGGGCAGGCACGTTGATGGGCGCGTGGCAGTCCTACTACACGGGTCCCCAGGTCAGGTGAGTAACTGGAGGTTCCAGGTAGACTACTTGGTCAAGCGCGGGCACCCGGTAATAGTGTATGATCAGAGAGGGTATGGAAGGTCGGGTAAGCCTAAGGAGGTTTGCTTGGAGGACTACCTACGCGACTTAAGCGCCGTGCTTAGAGCCCTAAGCGTTGAGGATAGGCAGGCGGTGCTCGCAGGCCACAGCTTCGGGACTATGGTCGCCCTACCCTACGCGGTAACGCATGACGTGCCGGCACTATGCCTCGTGGGGCCCGTCCTCAAGCTAAGGACGGACTTCACCGACTGGATCATACAGCACTTCCCCCCAGCAATATGGAAGAGACTATTCTTCACGGAGAACTTCCTAACGAGGAGGATGTACCGAAACCTATTCTTCAGTAGGGAAACCCCTGATGAGGTATTCGAGGAGTTCATCAGGGACAATAGGGACTACCTAGAGTCACTCCCACCACACACCTTCAAGTACCTCTACCGAATGCTGGACTACGACGCCACCAAGTACGCCCCCAAAGTAAGGGCAAACACAGCAATACTCGTTGGAGAGGAAGACAAGGTCACACCACCAGAGGAATCAAGGAAGCTACACGAACTCATCCCTAACTCCAAGCTACTCGTTGTTAAGGGAGCGGGCCACATGATACTCTACGAGAAGCCCAGCATAGTTAACCGGGAAATAGAGGAGTACCTTGTAAAGCCTTAAGGAGGAGTCAAGGCATCCGGGAACCTTAGGTCTCACACCCTCAGGATGGGGGCGCCGGTGATCTGGGAAATTAGGTCGAGGTAGCTGATGCCTGGGTCTAAGGAATTACCTCTAGGGTCTATTATGACGGTCTTAAGCCCTAACCTCTTAAACTCCCGTAGCAGGGCCTTAAGCTCTGACGCGATATCCGTGCCTGCGAGCCCCACATTAGCCTTCCCGTCAGTTATTAGGTACACGATGACCTCGCTGAACCTGTGCTTCAGCGAGAACGCCCTTGCCGTGTCGATAACGCGCTTTAAGGCAAGCGATAGCG
>JALVVU010000097.1 GCA_027023255.1 Desulfurococcales archaeon | reverse complement strand
GTAGGGTCGTCGGGTGGGTTAAGGCGGTCGATGGCGTAGACATAAGCATCGAGGAGAACACCGTGGTGGCGCTAGTCGGCGAATCAGGAAGCGGTAAGACCACTACCGCCAGGTGCATACTGAAGCTGCATGAGCCCACATCAGGCAAGATACTCTTCATGGGTGAGGACATAACTAAGCTTAAGGGCAAGCGCCTGAAGAAGTACAGGAGGAACGTGCAGGCAGTCTTCCAGAACCCATTCCTATCCCTGAACCCCAGGATGAAGGTCGAGGACATAGTCGCGGAGCCCCTCAAAACGCACACGAACATGAGTAGGAAGGAAATCGTCGAGACTGTTAAGGACCTACTCGCGAAGGTCGGCCTACCCAAGGACGTGTTAAGGAGGTACCCCTACGACCTAAGCGGAGGTCAGGCCCAGAGAGTAGCGATAGCTAGGGCCATAGCCCTCAAACCAAAGCTAGTCGTTCTCGACGAACCCACGTCAGCCCTCGACGTGTCGGTTCAGGCCCAAATACTTAACCTGCTTGCCGACCTGAAGGAAGAGATGAAGCTCTCCTACCTCCTAATAACTCACGACCTCTCCGTAGTGAGGTACATAAGTGACTACGTCTACGTGATGTACCTAGGCAAGATCGTTGAGGTCGCCCCCACGGAGGAGCTCTTCATGAACCCGCAGCACCCCTACACTCAAGCACTCCTCTCAGCAGTGCCTGAACCCGACCCTAGGCTAAGGAAGCTCAAGAAGAGAATAATACTGCCTGGAGAGCCACCCAGCGCCATCAACGTGCCTCCAGGGTGTAGGCTTCACCCGAGGTGTCCTTACGTCGAGGAGCGCTGTAAGCGTGAGGAGCCAGAATTAACTTACATTGGTAACGGTCACTTCGTAAGGTGTTGGCGCGTCAGTTCATAGGATCAGGTGGGCGAGTTCCGACTTAAGCCCTTAAGTCTCTCTTAGCGTCTCTTAACAGTTAGTGATACTTAGCTCAGTAACGCTTTTATATCGGTCGATATATTTCTCCTTAGGAAAATTCAATCCTGGGGTAGGGAGCTTGCCCGACGTAGAGTACGTGAACGTATGGAAGCACTATGGCGGTAAGCCCGTCGTTAAGGGAGTGAACCTGCGGGTTAGGGAGGGGGAGGTCAGGGTGCTCCTAGGCCCGAATGGCTCGGGGAAGTCAACGCTATTCAAGATGAGCGTGGGCATAGTGAAGCCTGAGCAGGGTGAGGTGAGGGTCAACGGCGTGAACGCTGCTGAGGACCCAATAACGGCTAGGAGGGTAGTGGGTTACGTGCCTGAGGACCCCCTCGTGTACGAGTCCCTCGAAGTCACTGAGTACCTAGAGTTCATCCTCTCCGTCTACGGGGTCAGGCCTAGTAGGGAGAGGTTCGCCGCAGTGATTAAGGCGTTGGGGCTTGATGAACATGTTGGTAAGCTAATCGGTGAGTTAAGCCACGGCAATAAGAGGAAGGTTATGCTGGCCACGATAATGCTTAGGGACCCGCAGGTGTTAGTGCTTGATGAGGCGTTCTCCGGCCTTGACGTCGGGAGCGCGAGGGCCGTTAAGACCTGGTTAAGGAGTAAGGCGGAGTCCGGGGCCGCGGTGCTGGTCTCCACCCACATACTCCCCATAGCTGAGGCGATAGCGGATAACGTAACGATAATCTACGAGGGTAAGGTAGTTGCTGAGGGGACACCTAAGGAGTTGAGGAGCCTTGAGGGTGGGAAGGAGCTTGAGGACGTGTACCTCAAGCTAACAGGGTACTCAAGCGAGGTGGAGGAACTCGTCAAGGCCCTAACCACGTGATGGTGCATGGGGTTGAGGGTATGCCTGACTCACTAACCTTGAGGATAGCGAAGAACCTGACTAGGGAGGTCACGTACAGGGGCTTTAGGGGGGTCTCCGCCTCCTCCTTCACCCCCGTAGCGAAGCCCTCAGGTAAGGGTAGGGTAAGCGTATCGATAATTAAGTCGAACGTTCTTGGAGCGGTATTCTACTCCATAGTATCGCTCTCGGCAGGGTTCCCCCTACTCGCAGTGAGTGAAGTGGGGGTCCCCATCACGGACGTGTTCTCGATCTCGCTAACTGTGCTCGTGGGCTTCGCATTCGCCCTCTCCCTAATGCAGGTGACTCCATTCACATCCACCTTCATCAGGGAGGGCCTCGTTGACCTACTCCGTCTCCTCCCCCTAACCGATTCCCAGATACTCAAGGCGTACTTAACGGCCCTCACCCTATACTGGGGTGGCTTATCACTTACGTTCATCTTCATCCCCTTCTTCATCATCTCGACCCTCGCAGTGGTTGAGGGTACCTTGCCGGGAACGTACCTACTGCTAGGGCTCTTCGCTTCGGCGGCGGTCTTCGCATTCAGCTACTCCTTAGGGATTGCCCTAGGCTCCTACTCCTACGCCGTGAGGAGGAGGGCCTCGCTGAGGCTTATGTCGACCGTGGCGTGGTTGCTTAGCTTCATGATGATGTTCATCCTTTACAGGGCATCATCCATAATGGCTGAGGCGGCGAAGAGCTTGGAGCCAGTACTGCGTACTTGGGGCGCGCTCATACCCTTTGTCGGGCCCCTCTTCAGCGTGTCTAACCCCGCACTCATGCTTGGTTCGGTGGGCGAGAGCGTCCTGCTGG
>JALVVU010000096.1 GCA_027023255.1 Desulfurococcales archaeon | reverse complement strand
TACCTTTCCGACCTAACCGCCTACGAGAGCTTCCTCCAGGAATTCCTCAAGGAATACATTCACAGGTGGAAAGGTGGGGTAGCCGTGCTTAGGGAATTATCCTCGATGAAATTCGGCGGGATATTCCTCATCATGCCGCTACCTCATGTATTCGCACTAGCTGACATTATCGACGCAATAATTGAGGAAGAAAAGAGGGATGTACAAGCTTAAGGCCGTTCAACGGCCTTTCATGACGGGAGGGATTAATTGATGCGGACACACCACCGCGCGTTACGAGGCTCCCGCGCGGCGTTCATTAAAAACGGTATCGCATTATGGAGACAGACACCCCTTGGGGGGATCTCCTCAGTGCGATGTCCTGCAGTACGTCCCTGTAGCCGCAGGACTTGCACCTCAGCACATACCGCACTCTCTTGACACCATCAACGTTTTCAGCCTCCATGAAGGCCGTCATCTTCCCCCCGCATCTAGGGCATTTTGGTGCTCCGTTCTTCCTCCATATCATTCCTGCGCGTCACCTCCGGATTAGTGGAAACCGTCGCTCCGTGCCCGCTGAATAGCACCTTCGGCTTCCGTTTTCTCCTCTCTCAAGGAGTTTTCTGTCCGGGAAATAATAAGAGTTGTTACTCTAAACGTCGAAGCGGTTAAGGGGAAAGTATTTTGAGGGGAACTACCTTAAGCTTAAGCCTAGTCTAAATGCCTTTATATCGAGTTCAATCCACTTAGGTCTAACGAGCTCTCTAATAGCGTTCTCAATAGCCTCAGGCGGTACGACCTTAGTTACTCCGATTAAGTGACCTAATGCAACCATGTTCGCGACCCTATGCGTTCCTAGCTCCTCCCTAGCAATGTTGGTGTAGGGCTTGTGGTTAACGAGCCACTGTCGATTACCCTTCACTTCCTCAACGTCCTCCCTAGCTATGAATGATGAATCAACGAATACTATTGCTCGATTATTTACTAAATGTGAATAGCGTCTTAGTTGCTCAGCATACATGAATAGCGCTATGTCGGCGTGTCTGACTTTCACGTAGTCCAGTTCCTCAGCTTCGTCACAGAGAATTATGTCGGCGCGTGAGTCACCTCCCCTTGTTTCGGCCCCGTATGATTCCGTCCCTGTTACGTAGAGGTTGGCGTATTTCGCAGCCGCTAAGCCGAGTACATGACCTAGGAGAAGGATTCCCTGTCCTCCCCTCCCAGCTATGAGTACTTCATGCCTCATACCTCACACCCTCCCGATTCTCTTTAGATATCCGGGCTCGTTTCTCTCAATGAATTCCCCTAGTACCCAGCCTCTCTCCCAATCAAGGTCTGATTCCTCGAGGGATGGCTTCGGTTTATACTTGGACTTCTTCTTTATTTCCTCGTAGAGTTCCACCGGGTCTCTGAACCCTATGTGTCTCCCGAATATTTCTGGGCAAGGCGATATTATCTCTATGAATCTGAAGCCCTCCATCCCTAAAGCCCTGTACGTGTAGCGCTCTATGAGGGCTGGGTGGGTTGTTGAGGCTCGCGCCACGTAGTTTGCGCCTTGGTATGCTACGAGCTTAATTACGTTGACTGGGGTTTCCGGGTTACCCTTGGGCGTTGTCGTGGTGTACATTCCCGTGGGCGTGGTTGGGGCTACCTGCCCTCCGGTCATCGCGTAAACCATGTTCGTAATCATGAATACCGTAAGGTCCATATTACGCCTCGCCGCGTGTAGGAGGTGATTGCCGCCTATTCCAGCTATGTCGCCGTCCCCTCCCAGCACCATTACCTCCAGTTTGGGGTTGGCTAGCTTAGCTCCCGACGCGAACGGTATTGCTCTCCCGTGTATTGTGTGGGCTGAGTCGAAGGACACGTATATGGCTGCCCTAGCGGTGCACCCTATTCCAGTAACCATCACTAGGTTCTCGGGCTTTAGGGCTCCTTCACGAACCCTTCTGTCGATGGCTCGAAGTATTGCAGCTAAGGCAACACCTATGCCGCAACCCGGGCACCATATGTGTGGGAGGCGCTTGGTGACGAGGTACTTGTCTAGGGGATGCGCACTCACTTCATAACCACCTCCTGATCTCCTCACTTATCTTGTCTGGGGGCGGGACCTCCAGATCTATGACGTTTATTGGGATGACCTCCTTGTTCTTCAGAACCCTCTCAACCTCCCTGACCATCTTGCCTAGGTTGTTTTCAACTACGAAGACCTTCTTTGCAGATTCCGTTGCTTTCTTGAGGCCTTCCGCGTCGAACGGCCATAGTGCCCTAGGCCTGAATAACCCTACCCTCAATCCCTCTCTCCTTAACTCCTTGACGACAGCATACGCTGAGCGCGCTGTAGAGCCGTAAGCGTAGATCACGTACTCCGCTCCCCGCGTCAAGTACTCCTCATTATCGGCTATGAGGTGGGAATTCCTCTCTATCTTAGCAACTAACCTCCTCACTAAACGTTCGTAGGCTTCCGTGTTTGGTGAGTAGTACCCTTCCTCGTCGTGTGCTAGGGACTCAACCAGTATTCCGTAGCCTTCACCGAAGTAAGCCATCCTGGGGGCTAAGTCCTTGCATGGTTCGTACAGCTTGAACTTTTCTGGAGGGTTGCACGGTGGTCTCCTCTTAACGATTTCAATCTCGTCATGACCCTTAATCTCAACGCGCTCCCACGTGTGGGCTAGGGCGGCATCGGTGAGGAGTATTACTGGAGTGCGTAGGGCTTCAGCTATGTTGAAGGCCTTCACCGCTAAGTCGAAGGCCTCCTGCGCGGACCAAGGAACGAGTACTGGTACCGAGTACTCGCCGTGGGCTGCGAACCTTACCTGGTAAACGTCGGATTGAGTTGTTTTCGTCGGTACACCTGTGGAGGGGCCGGCACGCATGACATCCACAAGGACTAAGGGTGTCTCAGTCATTATCGCCAGCCCTAAACCCTCAACCATGAGGGAGAAGCCCGGCCCCGAGGTCGCGGTCATTGCTTTGGCTCCGGCCCACGCAGCACCAATAACCGCGTTTATTGAGCCTATCTCGTCCTCAAACTGAACGACAACCCCGCCACGTTCTGGGAGCTTCTCCGCTAAGTACTCGAAGAGGTCTGAGGCCGGCGTTATCGGGTATCCTGCGAAGAAACTCAGGCCTGCCGCCATCGCACCCTCCGCAATGGCTATGTTCGCAGGTATGTACTCACAACGGCTCAAACCAGCTCACCTCACGGGCACGACGTATATTGCGAAGTCAGGGCAGTTGAACTCACATAACCTGCAACCAACGCAGTCCTCAGGCCTGGCAGGTACTGGGTACCTGTACCCACGGGCGTTTGCTTCGGTGCCCTTCTCAAGGACGTTCTTAGGGCACACGTGTATGCATAGACCACATTCCTTACAACGCTCCGGGATAACAACGATGCGGAATCTGGGACGACGTTCTGGCGGGTCGGTCTCGGGGTCCTCGATTAATGCTTGCACCACACCCAATCTCGAACCCATCGTTTCAACTCTTGACACAATCTAAAAAGTCTTCAGGCAGAAAGCCACGTTCGTGTTTCTTACGTGCTTACGTTGTCAGCAATGCCGTAGCGCGGAGTTTCGTACGTTGTGTGTGAAAATTACTTACGTTGAGGAGATCCCTACCCTGAGGTATTTGCCGTCATGTAGGACAACTATTAACGCGTCGTCCGTGACTATGTCTAGCTCCTTCACCTCACTGCCGCCTAGCTCCTTAACCACGCCTTGAGCCACGCATGACACGATAGCGAGTGCTTTAGCGAACGCCTCAGGGTTCGGGAGACGCGTCGGTGAGTTGACGCCTATGTCTGTGAGTTCCCCGGTCTTAGCATCAACTATTAGTACGGTATTGAAGGTAGGCTCAACCCCTAGCGCCTCCTCATGTAGGTCTGAGTCCTTAACCAAGGGCTTTGATTGGGGCTCAACCCACTCTAGGGTTATGTCCTCGGACACTAATTACCACCATCTCCAAGCTGGTGCCCCTCACTCCTTATAAGACTGGGTTCAGGGTGCTAATGCTGTATTACCGCAACCCGCATGCCGGGTTGCGGATCACGCTTTATAAGGTGTCTTCACCTAGAGCCGGTCTTCGGGGTTTTATTGGGTGCAGTTGACGTCGTGGAGGAGATCGTGAAGGGGGTTATGAGTTCTGACCCCGTCCATGGGTACCCGCACGTTGAGCGGGTTAAGCACCTCGCGTTGAAGATAGCCAGTAACTACCCTGAGGCGGATAAGGAGGTTATCGAGCTTTCCGCCCTCCTACACGATATTGCTAGGAATGGTAGGGGGAATAACGCTAAGGAGGGCTTCGACCACGCCCTCGCCTCAGCACGTGTGGCTGAAGTGATTCTGAAAGCCTTAGGCCTCCCTAAGGAGAAGGTTGAGGCGGTTGCTCACGCCATCGAGGCACACTCCTTCTCGGCGGGTAGGGAACCTAAGTCACTTGAAGCGAAAATCCTTAGCGATGCTGATAAGCTTGATGCGCTGGGCGCCATAGGCGTTGTGAGGGTGTTCATGTACTCAGCCACCATAGGTAGGAGCATTAAGGACTCCATAGCCCACTTCGAATCGAAGATACTGAAGCTTCCTTCCCTCATGTGGACCCCTGAAGGGAAGGAGGAGGCGAGACGCAGGGTTAAGTTCGTGGTTGAGTTCCTCAGGGAGCTTAAGGCTGAGCTAAGCACGTGATGCCGGAGCATCTTGCTACGTTACCCTCTTTTCCTTCTCGAAAGTTTTGCTAGAATCCCTTTCTTAGACTTCGGGATTTTGTATGAAAGTATTGAGGGTGAGTTCCTGCCACCCTTAAGCACGTGCAGGGCGACACGCCACGCCCTAGCTTCCTCAGCCGTTATTTCCTCCTTTACACGGTAGTCTTGCTTCCTCACGTATTCCCTCATCAACTTAATCAGGGATTCTATCTTCCTTGCTTGAATGGCTTTCAATCTCTCCAGTATTTCAGTTGCCTTGCCCCCAACCCCTTTCAGGGCATCCCTGACTGCTCTATAGTGTCTGATGCATAGTACTGACGGTGACTCCTCGTAAATGGCTAGGAGATCCGTCCTCACGGCCCTTTCTGCGAAGGCCTCAACGTACCCGACCTCGAACTCCATCACGTGCTCACATACTATGCAGGGACCGCTACCCACCTTAGATTCCTGCTCCTCCCCACTAGTTAGGGCTTCTAGGTAGGTTGAGAGCATGTCCTCGTAGATGATCGTGACCCCCAACCCATTCATCTCCGGTCTTGAGAGGCTTATGTCGTGAAGCAACCAAGCGTGGTAGGGGCATAGTCCCAAGCTACTTCTGAGCTGTTTCCTCACGGTAGGGTCCTGCACGTGCTCGTACAGTATTTCCTCAATTAACCCTCTCTCGGCCTTCGCTAGGAGGAAGCAGATGGGGCATTCAGGGCGCTCCATTGCCTCCTCTAGCCTAGCGTAAATCAGGTCCTTCGTTCCAGCCTCGCTACGTGCTCTTCTGAGAAACCTCATGGCTCTTGAACCCCTTCCCATGCGTGCCTAGTTTCTCCTTATATAGGTGGAGTAAGTTCTCAATGTCTCTGATTATTTCCTCATCACTAATACCTCCACACTGACCAGACTCTATCTCCTCCTTAGCTGAGAATATGAACTTCTTGCTATACTCCTCAAGCACGCGCTTGTACCTCTCGGCGTCCTCTAGGTCAACATTAGCGTTGGGATCCGCGTCCTTGAGCCTAGCTAGGCAGGTGTTTAGCTGTGAGAGAGCTGAGCTAAGGTTCATCGTCAGGGTACGGAGCTGCTCTAAAGCGTCCCTAAGCATGAGTTTATAGTGTAGGTAACCACTCTCAAGCTTAAGTAGCCTGAACCTAATATCCCACAACTCACGGTCGCTTAAGTCATCACCGTACTGCGACCTCATATTCCAGTACTTATACCCCATCTTAACTAGCCTAGTGATGGCTTCCGATGTTGAGGAAATGCCCTCGGACTCCATGAAGTACTCGAGGATTTTCCTTAACTCACTATCCACACGCACCTCTACAGAACTCAGTGAAACGTCCCTAGCCTTTCCTCCCCCACGTCTCCTACCGAAGAGCCCCATCAAGAACACCGTGAATTAGGTGGTGCGACCTTAATACACATAACCCTCGGCACTGAGAACTGAAAACACTTCCATTCGTGGATGAGCTACTTGGCGCCTCCAGAGTTTGGAGGGAAAAGCATAACCCTGTTAGTAAGATTCCACGCTTCAGGAACTGCTGTTATCCTTGTTTCTCGACTCGGTTTAAGTAGGCAAGACATGGTTGCGGCAATATTATTCTCTCCGCCTTGATTACCTTGACATTAGATGGTAGGGGGAGTGGTTGACGTGTTTTTGTTACCGCTATCAGCCCATTAAAGCTTAGGGCGTAGAAGTATGTCTTCCTCTTATTTATTATGCCCTCATCCCTCTCGGCCTCAACGACAATTACTGGCTTTCGTTCCACCTGATTCACGGCATTAACAAATTGCTGGGGAGTCATTACTAAGTACGCGTATATTAATGCCCTCGCTTGAGCTGAGTATGCTGCGGCGCTTGCCGCCACAACAGCTCCTGCACCAGCGCTCAGTATCCCACCCACTTCAAGTCCATATCGGTCGATATATTGATTTCCCTGACCGTCATTTACCCGACCACCGCCAGTTCCTTTATAAGTGCACCTTTCTCAAACCTATTTAGTGTTAGTCTTTCCGCCTCAGGTATGTGTGGTTTCCCGTTCAGTATCCATTCCGCCAGCAGTTCCCCGGTTATTGGGCCCATCATGTATCCGTGGCCACTGTACCCTGCCGCTATGTAGAGGCCCTCAACTTCCTTGACCGGGCCGTAAACGGGGTGGTGGTCGGGCGTTGTCACGTAGTACCCTACCCAGTACCTTAGGACCCTGATGTTCCTTAGCCATGGGAAGAACTTCGTCAGGGGCTTTACTGCCTTAGGCATGAAGTCTATGCGTTGTGACGTGAGCGGGAGTTCTGGTTTCTCCTCGACGTCACGCCCCATGAAGAACCCTCCCTCCTTCGACTGAACTATGTAGGGGACGCCGGGCGTGTCCCAATCTATTACTAGGGGTTTAAACGCTTCCTTGTATGGCTCCGTGATGAGGGCGTGTCTAGGTATGTTCTCTATCGGTAGCTTCGCCCCTACACTCCCTAGTAATTCCCGGCTTCCAGAGCCGGCTGCAACGACGACCGTGGGGGCCTTAATGATCTTGCCTCCCTTTACCTCTACCCCAGTAACCTTTCCTGAGGAGGTGAGTATCTTCGTTACCTTGACCCTCGTAACTACTTCGGCGCCGCGTCCCTTCACTAGTTTTAGGAACGCGAAGATTGTGTCGAATGGGTAGGACTTGCCGGCTGTTGGGTCGAACATCGCTCCCGCGACGCCATCCACCTTCATGGGAGGTACTAGCTCCTTCAGTTCATCGATCCCTATAATCTTCGTGTTCACGCCTAGCGAGTTATGTAGCTTCGCAAGTTTCTCGAAGAACTCCGCGCTTTCGTCGCGTGTCGCTACCCATACGTAACCTGATTGGTCGTAATATAGTCCTGCCCGCCCTAACTCACCCGCGGCGTACTTCTTCCATAGATCGATGCTGTGTTTCATTAGGACGACGTGTTCCTTGGATGTGAAGGAAGCCCTTATGCCGGTGGCGCACCTGCCGGTGGATCCCGCACCTATGTATGACTCGTCGAGAATCAGTATGTCCTTAACACCTCTCTTCTGAAGTGAGTACGCTATGGCTAGGCCGGATATTCCAGCCCCAATAATGAGTACCTCCACTTCCTCACGCATTCTCATCACCTCCTTCGCCCTCAACCTTAACGTCCACAGACTTGAGGAGAAGGGACACCGGTATCGGTGTTACGGGGGCTCTGGGCTTGGGTATGAGTAGTTCATCGGGCTTCTTACCTAGCCTCCTCGCCATAATCCCTATTACTAGGGGTATGCACGTCCTCCCCTGGCAGGGCCCCATGCCGAGGCCTAAGCGCCTCTTAATGCATTCTAAATCCTCGCAGCCCTCATCGATTGCCTTCAGCACGTCGTCTAGTGTGACGTCTCTGCACCTGCATATTATTATGGGGTGTTTCCTCACTTCCTCACCCATATCCCCCTCACCTCCATCGCGAGTTCCTTTGGGACACGTACCGTGACTACCCAGGTTTTGTTTGTCTCCCACGCCTTGACTACCTCACCCTTACCAACAACCTTACCTTCCCTGCTGAGCAGGTCGACGACGTCGCCAACCTTAGGTGCTGGGAGGAACTCGTGGGGAACCGTTACGTACGCGTACTCACCTGGTTTGGACAAGTCGACCACGAATATCGCTAGTCCCGGGCACTTAGCCACGCATACTCCGCAACCGACGCACTTGTCCCAATCTATCCTTGGTAAGCCCTTAATGCCCTCGATGCTTATTGCGTGTTGCGGGCATGAGACTACGCATATATTGCACGGTATTTCCTCAGGGCACTCAGGTATCGCGACAGGGCCCCGAGCCAGGCGCTCCTCGGGGGGCATAAGGCCTAAGCGCTTAAGTTCCTCCACAGTAATTATGCCTGTTTCCTTATAGGGGGGTACGCCCGAACCCACGATCATCACCTCACGAACCGAACCTTACGGGTGGCGGGTTACTTACCCTAATCCTCTCCATTTCGTCCTCACTCACAGTTACCTTGAGCTTACCTGCCTTAGCCTTAGCAACGACTGGTGACGCTCTATACTCATCCCACAGGAACTTCAGTAGGGCTTCCCTACGCTCGGCGGCGTTGCCCGCATCGTCGGCGCCAGCCCTGACTACGGCGGAGAGCCCCGCTATCTCTCCCTCAATCATTGCTGTGGTTGCCTCCTCTATGCCGGAGGCGTCGCCGGCTATGAAGAGTCCGGGGACGGATGTCTCAAGGTACTTAGTCCTTATGGGGACTAAGCCCCCTAGCTCCGGCACCCATGTGACTACCGCGCCTGCCTGCGCCAGTAACCTTGTGTCGGGGGTGAGACCAACGGCTATTAGGACGAGGTCGCAAGGTATGTCAGTCTCGCTTCCCGGCACGGGCTTGAAGTGCTCATCAACTCTAACGATGGTTGCCCCCTCGACCCTGTCCTTCCCCCAAACCTCCTTAATCGTGTGCCTCGTGTAGACCTTGACGCCGTATCTCCTGATCTTGGCGGCGTGCACGAACCACGCGCCAATGTACGGCAGTATCTCCACGATGCCCTTAACCTTCGCTCCCGCTTGGAGGAGCTGATACGAGACTATCACGCCAACATTGCCTGACCCAACAACCAGCACCTCATCCCCGGGCAGTATGCCGTACTCATTCATCAGGGTTTGCGCCCCGCCAGCACCCATCACGCCGGGTAAGTCGTTTCCAGGGAACGCCAGGTGTCTTTCCGCCGCTCCGGGAGCGGCTATGACGAAGCGTGGCTTGACCCTGTATAGCCTGTCCTTACCTGCTACCCCTACCCATCCGTCTCTGAAGAACCCGTAGGCAGTGGCTTGGAGGAGTACCCTGACGTTACGCATTGACCTTACCTTACTCTCTAACTCCTCGGCCACCTGGAAGCCTCTCAGCCCGCCGAATAGGTCCTTGGATCCGAAGAACTTGTGGGTCTGCTTGATTAGCTGCCCGCCTAGCTTGAAGTGCTCGTTAACTATCAGCACACTTAGGCCGTGCTTCGCCGCGGCTATGGCGGCAGCTAAGCCTGCTGGCCCGCCACCAATGACGAGAACGTCGACACCCTCAATAACCTCCTCATCCTTACCCTCAAGTCCTCCCGTAGCGGACGGTATTTCGGCGAGCCCCTCCTGGAACTCCACCTTAACACCCTCGCGGATAGGCTCAACACACGTCCTGGTGTTCGGCACGCCGTCCACGACGGCGAAGCATGAGCTGCACTTGCCTATCATGCAGAACGCGCCCCTAGCCCTCCCCTTGTATGGGGAGCGGCTGAAGACATCGTATCCGGCAGCGTAGAGTGCCGCGGCAATACTTTCTCCTTCGTAACCCTCAACGACGTTACCGTTGAAGTAGAACTTAACGCGCCTCCCGCGCTTGAAAGTGAGTATCGGGTGCTCCCAGATACGTCTGTCTTTTAAGGGAGGCATACCTGGCAATAAGCGGTTCACCTAGTAGAATGTACTGGCGACACAAAAAAACTACACTCCCTCTCGGGTAATAAACGACTAATTTTAATGACATGACCTAAGGAATTAATCGGTTCGAAGAATTGCAAGCTTTAACAGAGGAAAGCATGCTTGCCGGCAAGTACGTTAAGGTGCAGATACTCTCTGTGCTTGACGTCTTAATGATCACTACATACTGGCTAGTAGTTACCATGACATTAGTTAGTGTTGCTCCCGGATCCATTACCGCTGTGGTGCTCGCTGTCTCGGTAGCGTCTCTGCTTAGGCCTGCTGCTGAACCGCCAACGAACCACGGGGTAAGGTTCCTCCTGAGGACGTACATGGGGCTAGGGAAGAAGGGTGCGATTAGGTTCGGCAAGCTCTATTGGTCCTCTGTAGCGTTGAATGCTTTGCTGGCTGGTGTGGTGGGTGCTACATTACTGGTCTCTTGGGTCGTGACTCGCATTGATATGTTCCTGTGGGCATCCATGCTTGCATTCTCCTCCGTTGCCTCCCTCCCAGCACAGCTACCAGCTCTACTTCTTGATGACGCCGCGTACTTCCGGGTGGTGCTCCTAAGCAACTTCGTTAGGTACGCATTGCTCTACATTATGTGGAGGGGTGCTGTAAGCCCGCAACCATGCTTTGAGTCATTCCTGGCTGGCTCACTCCTTACCCTCACTATGGGGGTCGGGTACGCTGCTTGGAAAGGTGTGAGGCCTAGAGTATGGGACGCTGGCGAAATTAAGGACGCTGTGAGGGTGGGTATGCCGGCATGGCTTGAGGGTGCTGGCACGACCATCGCTAAGTGGGGGATTCTCGCTGCCGTTGCTGGTGCCACATACTTCGGGCTGGTGGGTTTTCTGAGTCCCTACTTTGTTTTCATGGCATTACTTACTGGGAACATCATTGCGGCATTACTTAGTGGGTGGGTTAACGTGGTCCTCCTAGTGAGTAGTAGGAATCAACACTTATTACCAGTTAAGGTGGCGGGAGTAGCATCAGGGATGGCTTTCCCGTTCGCGACGTACTTCACGCTAAACGCTCTGCACTCGACGGCTAATGCTGGCGTAGCGTTACTTGCTGGCGCCCTGCTGGCATCAGTACCCATTGACTTGCTGTGCTCATTACTTAGTAATAGGGCTTACGCGGTAATGATCCCTAGAGGTATCAGGATTCTGCGGGTGTACGCGTTAGCTCAATTCCTAACCCCTACCATTACTTACGGCGTTTACCTAGGGCTAGTGATAGTGCTTGGCAAAGCCCTTACCGCAGTAGCGCTACCTTATCTAGCGATCCGTTTGCTCTCACTAATGATCGCTAAGCTCGCGTCGAGGGCTTTCCTTCGAGTAACGATCATCATTATCGCGGCAACTGTTCCTCTACTTGTGTGCGTTGGTTTAGCGCTTTCATTCCCAAGGATATTTAGTAATGTGTTATGGGTTGCGGTTCTCTCAGCTGTGCTTGCACTCCTCAGTAACGTGTTAATTAATATTTGTTTGGGAAAATCACCTAGAGTGGCCTAGCGTTTAAGCAATGATGCGCCTATAACCAGTGTGTAAAGTAATATTATACCTCTTTTAATCAATACAAATTTTTTATACTAAACGAGCATATTTACAATCTGAGGTAACGCCAATGATGCGCGAGTTGAAGGCAATAATAATCATAGTGATAGGTATTATAGTGATGATAGTGCTAGCACACACGAACCCAGCCACGTTCTTCGTAGGGCAAATAGTAGTTCAGGTTCTAATGCTCCTTGCCGCTGTTGGTGTGACGATGGGCCTCCTCAGCACGAGAGAGGAGACCTCATCGGAGGGGAGTGAGTAATGGCTGGGTGGGGTACTGCTGAAACAATATTCGCTACCCTAGCCATATACTTCGCCATAGTCTTAATAATAGGTATAATAGTTGAGAAATATGTTAAGAACCTTGCTGACTACATCCTAGGCGGTAGGAGGTTAGGTCCTTACGTAATTGCCTTTAGCGAGCGAGCCAGTGAGATGAGTGGCTGGGTAGGCTTAGGATTGCCTGGTGAGGGCTATAGTTCGGGCATCAACTCCACGTGGAACACTATAGGGTGCTTCTACGCGGACCTGCTTTGCTGGACGACCATATCTAGGAGGATTAGACGATTCACTGAGTCCGTGGGCGCGCTAACAATACCCACCTACCTTGAGGCCAGGTTCGGTGAGGGGAGAGGTGTGCTGAGAATCGTGTCCGCCGCGATCATAACGTTCTTCCTGAGCGCCTACGTAGGCGCTCAGTTCCTCGCTTCAGGGAAGGTCTTCGCTGCGATCGCGGCGACCTCAGGCATAACGACTAACCTCCAGTTATGGATTATTGTCGGCGCTATCGTCATGATAATTTACACCGTGTTAGGCGGATTCTTCGCTGTGTGCTGGACTGATTACGTGCAGGGCTGGTGGGCCGTCATAGGCTTCATACTGATAGTGGTTGCCGGCTTAGCCGCCGTTGGCGGTCCGTTGGGGCTAGCTCAGAAGATGGCGGCCACGACAGTTAATAAGCAGGGGCTGAACCTGCTCTCCCTGAATAACTTCTGGGGCTACGAGTACACGGGAGCTTTACTGCTAATCATAATGTTGTCTTACATAGCGATAGGTTTCGGCTGGCCCGGTAACCCGCACATAACGGTTAGGTTCATGGGAATTAAGAAGCCTAAGGACCTTAAGAAGGCAGCCATAACCGCTATGTTACTCCTGCTCGTAGTGTACTACCTAGCCCAAGCCACTGGATGGATAGCCAGGGTAATGCCTAACGTAGCCGCTAAGGTACAGCAAATGGGCTCCACGGAATACACCATGCCCATGCTGGCGTTAAGCGTGCTTCACCCCGTAGTAGCCGGCGTGGTCCTTGCCGCGCCCGTAGCCCTCATGATGAGCACTGCGGACTCACAGCTACTCGTTGCGGCATCAGCCATCGTTGAGGACATCTACAGGAGGACCTTCAGGAAGGGGTTGGAGGAGAAGAAGCTCGTGCTATGGAGCAGGATCGTTACCTTCGCCATAGGCATCATAGCGCTCCTCTGGGCACTATTCTTCAGCAAGTCAGTGTACTACTTCGTGCTGTTCGCGTGGGGAGGTCTAGGCGCTGCCTTCGGCTCGGTAATGTTACTCTCCGTGCTGTGGAAGAGGATGACGGCCAGCGGCGCTTTCGCCGCCATGATGGCGGGAGCATCCGGCGTCATCATATGGAAGAGCTACGTTAAGGGATACATATTCGCCCCCGGAGGAAATCACAATGCACAGCTACCCTTACTGGCGGCTTCCGTACCGATAATAGTGTTCATAACAACGCTCATAGGTTCCTCCCTCATTGAGAGAAGCGGTAAGCGCGGATTAGCGGCTGCCGTAGCAGCGCTCATTGTCACGCTCTTCACGTGGGTCCCGTGGGTGTACGCCAGGTACTACATAGACCCGAAGTTCACCGCTTGGTGGTACGAGCTACTCATAAGCTTCCCGATGGCGACCATCGTTGCGATAGTAACTAGCTACGTGACTCCCGCACCTCCCGCTGAGAAGGTTAGTAAGGTGTTTGAATTAATGGAGAAACCCACGCCAAGCGAGCTAGAGGCTGTTGAGCCCGAGCCCATCGCGTTAAGCGAGGTAGACTACATCAAGCACTACATAAAGGCTACGGGCTTACTAGCTAAGAACAAGGTTTAATTAAACCCCCACATAGTTTTTCTTAACTCTTCCTTACAGGTTTACCTAGCTTACGAGGTTTTAAGTCATCATATGAAGTACTGAGGCGGTTGGGGCTGGTGAGTAGGTATGGGTTCCTTGAGGAGGATCCTCGTCATAAAACCGCTTAAGCAGGTTCCAGGAGGGCCTAAGGTGATTGCCAAGCTCTACTACCCCTACGAGATCTTCGAGCTCGACGTCAGTATCAGGAAGGTAGTGGGGGAGCCGATAAGGTTCAGAATGCCTGTTCTCGTTGATAGGGCTAGGGCAAGGGCGTACGCAACTGACGGCGTTCCTGAGACGCTTGAGGATGAGGTTGACGAGGACTTCATAGTTAAGCCTAGAGTCAGTGGTGAGGCATCGGCTAAACTTGCGAGGAAGTTCGCACTGTACTACGTCGCTAGGTACTGGAGGGTGATGTTGACACCTGAAATCAAGGTTGCTAGGTCGGTTGAGGCCTACAAGCTGTACTGGCTCATAAGGATGGCTGGTAAGACCTACCTATTCGACAGCATACTCGGTGATGTTGAGGAGGTTGAGTAGGTTCTTCTAGAGCTCTACTTCCCTCCCGACCCCGCGTTCCTTGGCGAGCTTATAGGCTAGGCCGGCGGCGCAGGCGTCTTGAATCGCGACCCCCACGCTCTTGTATATGGTGATGCCCCCTCCCTTGATGGGCTTGGGGCATTTGCCAGCTACTAGCTCCCCTAGCTCGCAGATCTCGCTTAGGTTAAGTAGCCCGCTCCTAACGGGCTGGATTATGTCGCCTGTCTCCTCCATCACCGCTTTCCGGCTGTCAACCACTACTGCTTTAGCCTTAAGTATGGCGTCATCATCGATTGCTCGTGAGTCAGGAGTGTGGGCCCCTATACTAACAACATGCACTGGAGGTTCCAGCGCTCCGCCAAGCACGACTGGTTCCTTAGTGGTTGATGCCTCAATGACTAGCCGAGCCCCGCGTATCGCCTCCTCAGGGCTTGAGGTGATTACGGGCTTAAGCCCAAGGCCCTCAACGTACTTGGCGAAAGCCTCGGAAGCCTCACGCCTGATGTCGAAGATACGTACCTCCGTGGCCTCGAAGTAATGTAGGGCGAAGCGTAGTTGATACCTTGCTTGGTACCCCGCACCCATTATCGCTACCGGCCCCGCCTCGCTAGGGGCCAGGTGCTTCACAGATAAAGCACTAGCGGCCGCAGTTCTAAGGGCCGTAAGAACGGATCCCTCCATGACGGCTAGGGGTGACCCGGTGACGGGGTCGTAGAGCGTGACGAGAGCCTGAATAGTGGGTAGGTCTCTCTCAACGTTAGCAGGCACCACATTAACTACCTTAACCCCAACACCATAACCAGGAACGTAGGACTGCATAACGCCCCACCAATTACCTTCAACCCACATAACCGTTCTGGAAGGCGTGACCGTTGCTCCCTCCGAGAACTTCCTGAAGGCGTCCGCGATAGCCCCCACCAAAACCTCAGGCGTTAAAAGATCCTCAAGCTCCGGGCCGCTAATTAACAATACCTTAACCAAGGTTAATTGACCCCAATCAAATGTCTTTGAAGTTAGAATTAAACGTAACCTTCAACTCTTAATTTAGTCTCGTACATAACCCAAAGGTGAGGGGATCTCGTTGAAAATCGTTGACCTATCAATGCCCGTACATGGGCTGCGCTCACCCACTTATCCTGGGCAACCTAAACCCATCAAAGCAGCATTAGCTACGATCAATAATGAGGGGTACGCAACTAACCTGTGGGTGCTTGATGAACACACCATGACGCATGTGGATGTCCCTGCCCACTTCATTACGGGAGGTGATAGCGTAGACACCATCCCGCTGGAAAGGTTTGTTGGCTGGGGCGCAGTTGCGGACCTTACGGACTTACCGCCTAAGCACATAGTCAGCGCTGATGAACTGAAGTCTAGGGTGATGTGTTCGTACACACGTGGTAAACCCACAGTACTTCTCCTAAGAACTGGTTACGATCGATACGCGGGCACGAAGGAGTGGTTTAATCACCCAGTGCTCGGGAGCGACGCGTGTAAGTATGTGGTTGAGGCTGGGTTCAAGGTTCTAGGCACCGACGCCCCCAGCCCTGACCGGGAACCCTACACGGCGCATGAGATCCTTCTCTCGGCAGGTGTCGTGATATTTGAGAATTTAACTAACCTTGACTTGCTAGTAGGTAAGGAATTCCTATTCGTGGGCGCTCCCCTAAAACTGGTTGGCGGCACAGCATCTCCTGTAAGAGCCCTAGCGATAATTATGCAGTGAATGTCCTACTCACTCATCCTGACTATTCTTTTTAGGAGGTCTCTGAATGTTGCGGGCGGCGCGCGTGGCGGAACGAACTCAACTATTAAGTACTTTACCCTGGGTTCCGCTTCCTGGAGTCTCTCCCTAAGTTCCTCCCTAATCCTCTCCAGTTCCTCTACGCTGGCATCCTCTCTAGCTTCAACCTCCATTATTAGTAAGTATTGGTCAGGACCTATTACTAGGGACTTCACGTCGTTTACGTCGATGACTCCGGGTATGGCGACCGCAACCTTAACCGCCCGGCCGACGACGTTCTTGGGTGCTGCCCTACCTATGAGTACGTTGAAGTATCTGTACCCTAGGCTAATGGCTGAGAACAGCAGTATGCCTGAGATTATGAAGGCACCGTAAGCATCCATGAGAGGATTTGCTGTGAGGACTGAGGAGATCGCCGCTACATCACCCACTAAGTCGGAGAGGTTCTCGACGATAGTGCCCTTAACTGCGGGGTCCTCACTATTGCTTCTGTGTTCCCTCACAGCCCATATGAGGATTATGCCGTCAGCCACTAACGCCGTAAGGAGCGTCACTAACGCCCCTTGCGTCGCGGTTACCGCACCTCCGCTCACGAGCCTGTTGATTCCCGCGCTCAATGAGATGGTGAATAGGAATCCCCCTATTATGGACGTTGATATTAGCCCGAGTACGTAGGGGGTCCTCCCGAAGCCGAAGGGGTATTTCAGGCTGGGTTTCCTGAACATTAGGGTCGCGCCGGTAGCTAGTAGGGCTGACCCTATGAAGTCCCCTAGCGTGTGGAGGAACTCGGCGTCAACTGCTGAGGAGGTTGAGTGAAGGACGGCGTAGGTCTTCAGGATTAGAGCCAATGCATTGAGCATTAAGGAAGCGTAAATTACCCTCATCGGGAACCCGTCAATAATTACTAAGTGTTAGGAACTCCCTTTAAGCATTAGTGCTTACTGCTAAGGCGGGATATACCATAGGTCCTCAACGGGTCCTCTGTAACCGCATTCCCTAGCTATTCTGAACGCCTCACTCATCTCATCCCCACTAACATGGCGTGCCAGCTCCCCCCACTTCTCCGGGTGAGACCTAACTAAGTAGTCCGGGTGATATTGATCCATGATGTTCAGTACCGCGCTTGGGGCGGCCTTAGCGAGCCACTTAATTACGGGTTCGGTACAGCACCGCACATGGTTCGGCAGGACTAAGTGCCTGACAATCATGTCTCCGTGCTTGGCCGCTCTCGCTACATTACGCTTGATCACCTCGACGTAGTTCGGCACACCCGAATACTTAACCGCGCATTCATCATTTCCGTACTTGACGTCAGGCAACCATATGTCGATGAGGTCCTCTAAGACCTCCATGCTTAGCTCGCTCAAGTACATGTTACTGTTCCAGAGTTGAGGTACGTTCACCTCCAAGTACCTTAAGCTGTCAACTATCACCGGCAGGTTAGGTGTGGGGTCACCGCCCACATGGTTTACGTTCCTAGCGCCGCTCACCCTTAACCATTCTTGGATAGTGGCTAATTCCTTGGCATCTAAGCATCCCTCCTCACCCACGGGGGTTGCTGGCTGGCTTATGCTCCAGTTCTGGCAGTAAACACATCTGAAGTTACATCCGGCATAGAATATCGTTCCGGACGGCACTAGCGGTGCCTCCTCACCAACGTGGTGGAAGTACGTATCAACACATGCCTTAAGCCCCCTAACCCTACACACACCTACCTCCCCAGAGTCCCTCTTAACGCCGCACCTCCTTTCACAGAGCCGGCACGGGCTCGCTAATCGGTATGCTATCACCGCCTTAACGTCTAGGAATGTGTGTTTCGGCTTAACGCTCGGGATCTCCTTCCATGGCTTCGGTGATTCACACACGTCCCTCCAAACCCTGTTGAACTCCTCCTTAAGCCTTGAATGCACTCTCAGCAGCTCATCCAACCCTAATTCCCTGTCGGTCGGGTCGATGTCTGTCGGGATACGCTTCGCTATAATGAACTTCGCTGGAGCCGAGTTCCTCATTACCCTGTAGTACCAGCTCAGCCTCTCCCTGACGCCCTTATCTCCCCAAATCCTAACGGAGTCCGGCCTGATTAGTTCGGCATACCTCACGGGGTCTCCTCCTAGTATTGTCCGCACCTCACGTACCTTCAGCGTATTGGGGCGCATAAGCGTTGCTAGTTTTAAACGCTCGCTTGAGGAATTAATGAGTTGGGTGGGCTTCAATGGCTAAGTACGTATGCACGTGTGAATGTGAAGTAATTGTTGAGGCGGAGGATGAGGGGAAGGCAGAGGATAGTGCCATAATGTGTGTTGAGGAGGGCTTCAGCGACTGCGAGGTTAGCTGTGACTGCGCATGTGAGCCCGAGGAGTGAGGAACGTAAGACAGATGAAGTTAATCCCCTTAGAATTAAAGTCCCCTAACAAAAACCTAGGGATTTTAGAGCTCCTTAAATGACTTGAAGGGCATCTTAAGCGGTGTTCTCTTATGTTCACTTGCCTTATGCAGCTCCATAACACGCTTAACTACTTCCTCCGGAACGCCCGCAACCTCCGGGACCTTCTCGGGCGGGATACCCTCATCGAACACCCTGTAGAGCACCTCATCGATTAGGTCGTAGGTCACCCCTAACTCCTCGTAGGCCGTGTGGCCCGGCCATAGGTCAGGTGTTGGCGGCCTCGTCACCGCCTCCTCAGGGAGGCCTAACCACTTACCGAACTCCATTACCTGAGTCTTATACAGGCCTATGATTGGATAGAGATCGGCGCAACCGTCGCCCCACTTAGTGAAGTACCCTATTAACCACTCCGACCTGTCGCTGGTGCCAAGCACTAACCTCCCCTCCTTGTTAGCGAACGCGTACAGCGTCACCATCCTAGACCTCACCTTTATGTTACCCTTCACGATCTTAGGCGCCGTCTCGTATGTCAGGCCTAGTGCTTTAAGGAACGACTCAACCATAGGCGTTATGTCTATCGTAACGACCTCCAACCCTAGAGCATCAGCGACCTTACCAGCAATTTCTAAGGATTCCTTACTTGACTCCCTGTCCGGGAGTCTGAGCGCCTTGACCCTATCCGCCCCGAGTGCCCGAACGGCTAAGGCTGCTGTCACGGAGGAGTCACTACCGCCGGACAACCCTATAACGACCCCCGACGCGCCTGAAGCCTCCATGGTCTTCCTAATAAACTCCTTAATCACTTCCTCCGCCCGTCGGAAATCGAACCTTAGGTGTGGTGGGAGCACGTTCATCATCCCCGCAACTGCGGCGATTTCTAATTTACTTCATACATGTCTTCACAGTAATAGTGAATTATATGGTTATTGGTCATAATTAAAGATACTTTCAAGTGCGTCCCTGCTTGACCTTAAACCTAATTACTGCTAATAGCCCTTTCACTAGGGCTTGAGGCATTGGCTGGTGCAGGTAATAATGATTTAGCGCACGCCGTTAAGGTTGGGGCAAGGATGATTAAGGTTTACGTCGCCACCTACGTTGTTCTAGGGATACTAGCGTTAATGTACACTGCCGTCGCCGCGCCGCCCCTACCTCAGGACGTTGCCGAGTTACTGTCACGTGAGGCTTCAAACGTTACTAGCACGGGCAACGTCACCGCTAGCGTCGCAAGCCTCGCGAAGTGGGGTGTGGACTACCTAGTCGGCTTTAACATAGCTGACACGTACTTAATCAGCGCCATCACGTCAGGAGTCACGGGCCTAGCCCTCTACCTAGGCATACGCATATTCAGTAAGGTGGCAGAGAAGACTCGAGGACACGGACTTCGTAGAGCCCCCGAAGCAATATTAGTGACGAGCGTAGTGGCTGCCATCGCCTACGCAGCACTATCTATCTGGGCTAGGTCATCGCTCAATACCGCGTACCAAGCAGCCTTAACGGCAACATCAAACATACACGTACTGGCATCAAATAACGACGTGGTGGTAACCCTTAAGGAGGTGGCTGAGGCAGTAAGGTCACTACCCGTTGTGAGGACGGCGTACGTCTCCGCCGCGATTCTGGAGCTCTCCAAAGCTACCGCGGCGGCTGTAGCGTACATACTCCTTGGTAAGGTGCTGAAGGCTCCGTTCTCACGCACGATAGCCGTCTTCTTCCTCATTCAGGGAGGTTATGATGCGCTGAAGGAGGTAATGATACTGACTTCACACCCGGCCACGTCACTCGTAATGACCGCGTCAGGCTTGATATTCGTCATAACGGCGGGAAGGCTCCTACTCCAGTGGGCTAACGCGTCCTCCGTCGCTAAAACCTTGACTAAGAGGGTTGAATAATAATACTAAAATATTGGTAAGAACCTCGGTATTAGGCACGACATATTTTGTAATGTCTAAATTCATTTATTAAGAAAAATTTATTTTCATGCATTATCCCTCTTTACTTCGGAGGTGCTTTTCTTAACAATGAACTCGGGTGATCTGCCTTCAGGAAGTGACAGTGTAACTAACAACCTAAGTCGCAGGCTGGACGACGTCATACTGATAAGTAGAATACTCCTGAATGGAACCGTGGTTACGTCTAAGACGCTAAAACCTAACGAGGAACTGCTCAACGCTATAAGGAAAAACTGTAAGGACGGACTATGCTACGCTCACCTCAGGCTAGCGAGTCCCGAGGGAAGGGAAGTAGGTGAGGCCAAGTTATTTCTCTATGACGGGAATATCATAGCCTGCATTACAAGGATAGGTGACGAGAAGTTTTATGGGGAAGCAGCACTAAGGGTATTAAGTAAGCTCCCTGATGCTGGCATAGGAAGTGTTAGGATCATAGAATATAGTTTCGATCCCTCACTACTTGACCCAGACCTAAGGGAGGCTATACTCAAGGGTAAAGCCCCAGCACAACCGCTACAGAAAGTCAGGCAAAAGAAGGAAAGGCAACTGGTCAAAGCTGAGGCGACGGTAGCGAAGCCCGAGAAGATTGAGGAGGTTAAGGAAAAGGAAGAGAGTATTGAACAGAAGGAGAAAGTACCTGAAGCTAAGGCGGTAGGGAGGGTTAAGGCTTACGTTGCGAGAAAGCTACAGGAAGTTGGCGTACCGATAACGAATACTGCCCTCGTTGAGAGCAAGAAGTACGTGGTGCTTGACATAATATGCGATGAGGATAGCGAGATACCGCCGCCCGAGAACATAGTTCTTGCAGCGATAAGGCACTACATAGAGGCGTTAGGGGAGGACAAAGCCACCGGTAAGGTCAGGGTCACGGTCCACCACAAGAAAACTCACTCGGAAACCTACGACCTAAGCAAGGACGTGCGAATCTGGAAGCTACTGGGCGCCATACCAGAGGTGCTCTGGAAATACAGCCTCTACGTGGACAAACTCAAGTACAAAGTTAGGAATAGAGGGAAACTTGAGATTTCACTAACACTGAAGCGTCACGGAATATACTCCACCGCTAACATACATGATGTGGCTAAGGAAATTTACGAAAGGCTCAAGAGTGAGTGGAAGGATGACCTCATAGTCAAGGCCAAGATAGGTGCTTGGGGTATGGAGGTCAAATACCCGTGAGGACTTTTAGCAGTACCTCCGGTTGAGATAGGGAATAACATAAATCTCACTCTATTACATTCTATCGTGGTTCACCGCCTTGGTTAAGGTGATGGCGTCAGCCCCTGGCAAAGTCACATTGTTCGGGGAACACGCGGTAGTTTACGGTTACCCGGCGATAGTTACTGCTATAGGACGCAGGGTGTGGGTAACGGCTGAGTCCAGGAGTGATGATGCGGTAGTCATAGCCGCCTTAGACCTTAGGGTACCGGGCGTCGTCGTAACGTACCGTGGTAATGACGTAATAATAGGGACAGACTACGGTAAAACACTCTCAGCGGTTGCCTACCTGAGAAAGGCTATTGAGATAACGTCAGACTACCTAGGAGCCCGCGGAGGAGTGAACCTAACGGTGCGTTCCGAGATGCCCGTAGGTGCCGGACTAGGTACCTCGGCCGCAGTATCGGTAGCCACGATAGCCGCTTACTCGAAGGTCCTTGGGTACGAGTTGAGGAGGGATGAGATAGCTAAGCTTGGGTGGGAGGTGGAGAAGGCTGTTCAAGGCATAGCGTCACCGATGGACACAACCATAGCGTCCTTCGGCGGAACTATTAAGATATGGAAGGAGGGTAAGGAGTTCGTTAGGAGGGAGCTTGACGTCAGTATTGAGGAGCCCTTAATAATAGGTTATGTGGAGAGGCAGCACACCACTGCCGAGATGGTTAAGGCCGTTAAGAACCTCAAGGAGAAGTACAGGGAACTCATTGAGTTAATAATGAAGGCTATAGGTAGGCTGACCAATGAAGCAGAGAGAGCCCTCCTACAAGGTGATGTGGTTAGGGTGGGCACGCTAATGAACATGAATCACGGCTTACTTGAGGCGTTAAATGTTTCCACCATGAAGTTAAGTCAAATAGTTTATGCGGCTAGAGCCGCGGGGGCGTTAGGCGCTAAGCTCACAGGTGCTGGCGGTGGGGGAGCCGTGATAGCCTTGGCAAGTAAGGATGGTGCTGAGAGGGTCGAGCTAGCTGTTAAGCTACACTCATCGATGGCTTTAAGAACAACTCTTGGTGCGCCTGGCGTGACGACCCGTACGCTCGAGGAGTGATGCGCTTAAAGGGCAAAAATGCTTCAAGTTTAGGTGAGCGTATTTAGTAGAAGCTCCTTAGCTCACCGCTGCCTTCCATTAGGGCGCGAGCCATTTGCCTGAGTGCTTCAGCGTATTTGGAGTACTTATCTCTTATGTAGATCCTGATGAACGCTATTTCCTTAGGCATTAGTCCGGTGAGGGTTGAGCCTACAGGTATTTCCTGCACCTCACCGTGGGGTCCCTGGATAGCTACGACGCTTTCCTCGAACATTGGGTTAGTAGGTAGTTTTGGTGTGTCTACGAAGACCGCCCTAACGTCCTCAGGTATGTCAGGCGCT
Source organism: Desulfurococcales archaeon (assembly GCA_027023255.1). Classification (GTDB taxonomy): domain Archaea; phylum Thermoproteota; class Thermoprotei_A; order Sulfolobales; family NBVN01; genus WAOL01. The sequence goes on along the minus strand of JALVVU010000096.1, from coordinate 18,853 downwards.
ATTGACCTCAATCGTCTCTCTAAGTCCTCCTCTAGAACCCTCTTGCTGAGGGTGAGGAATGGCTTTAGGTTTGACTCTAGCGGGAGTACGGCCTCGTATACTGCTTTATAAGGTACTATCCTGTTGAGGAGGTATTTAGCTTCCTCAAGCTTCCTGACCTCAGGGTGGGACAGGACATACTCATCGTCGAGCTCTATGTACTTATTCACATCCTCAACAGCTTCCTTGAAGTTCAGTATTGGGTCGGCCTTAACCAGTAGCTCACCCGTTATCCTGTCGAAAGCTCTAGAGGTTTTGTGGAAATATACAGTCTTGAACATGAATATCCTCGCTATGAGGAGGTGATCGAGTACGTCCTTGGCCTTGTAATCCAGCACCACCCTGTCGCCTATGAGTGATGAGTGATATGCGAGCCTTCTCCAATCAAGCCCTATACCGTAGTTCGCGCCCGTGAACATCGAGTCCCTTAGAAGGTAGTCGATTATGTCGGACGCATACGCGCCCCTAATTATGTAGTATAGGGACCTCTCCGTGACGCCGGAGGCTATGTCTGAGGTTAGCGGCCATACTTCAAGGGTGGGTGCTTCAATCATCTTCCCCATGGTCTCTGCTGAGATCCCTATCTCGCCCTCGATCATTGTGTCGAAGCATTCAGCCAGTTCAGGTACTTCCTTAACGATCCTCCCTCCAATCACTTCGTGATTCGTGCCGTAATTCATAAGTACGTGATCCTCGAATGTGTGGGAGTACGGCCCGTGACCTATGTCGTGAAGCAGGCCGAGTAGTCTGGCTATGAGCTTAAGCCTCCTAACCTCGTCAGCCCCTATGCCTAGCTTCGAGTACATGTTCTCAGCAAAGACGCCAGCAACGTACATCACGCCTAGGCTGTGAGCAAACCTGGTGTGGACAGCGCCAGGGTAGACCAGGTGTGATGCTGATAGTTGCTTTATCCTCCTTAACCTCTGGAAGGGTGGTGAGTCAACAATGCATTTCTCATGTGGGTGCAGCTTAATGTAGCCGTGGAGGGGATCCTTAATTAACGTTTGCTCCTTACCCTTCATGACCGCACCTAAGGTGAGTATTACCGTCCAGATATGAAATATTTATTGCCGCTTCGCATACGTCAGGACGAACATTCACTGGACGCGTTACGGGATCCACGGTAGGCGAGGTCGCGCCAGGTATCAGATCACCCCTGTTTGTTATCGCCTTAGATGAGACTTGAAGCTAAGGTGCGGTGCTGTGCCTAAGCTAAAACTCATCGCAGGGGATGGCTTGCAGGGGCTTGTAGTAATTAATGTGATATGTTAGTGCCTTGTCCTTCGCGGGTTACCTCGGTAGACGTAAACATAAACATAGTTTACAACACATTATTGCCAGCATGAGTGTAATTGCCACCGCTATCGCAGATATGATCGTTCATCATATATTCATGGTTATAAGTTAAGGTGCTGGAAGAGTTGTTCTAGCTTGTAACTAGGACACTTTGAGGTATTGAGGATCATTTCATAAGTACTGATGTGTAGACCACGATCGGTGCTGCATTACTGACGAGGAGGAGAAGCAGGATCAGGTACTCGGCCTTCTTTCCTAGCTTGCCGAGCTGGTTAGTTAGCTCGAATATTCCGTTCCCGACGAACTTAACGTCGCTCACTACGACGTCATACGTGCTGTACGTGGCCGGAACCTCAGCTTTGATCGCTTCCTTAACAGCCTTCACTACCGCCTCCGTTAGTGGAGGGCATTCGCTCACGACATCGTATGGTGCTTCCTTGAAGGATGCGGCACAGCTGTGGTCGTCTGGCGTGACTATCTCCACATCGTCAACGCCTAACTTTCTGACGGCGTCCTCTAGCTTGAGCCTGTAGGCACCATCCATGTTGTTGCCGTAAACGTACACTAGCGCGTACCTGGCGTTGCCGAACTTAAGTGTGAGGGCTTTGACCCGTTGGTTACATACGCATCTGCACCACCCGTCCAGCATCGCCTCACCGTACCCTACTAGGAAGTCCTCACCCTCACGGCATGAGTAATGATTCAGCACCTCATTGATCAGGGGTTCCAACACGTTGAGGTCCGTGACCTTATCGCCCTTGAAGGAATGGGAGTCTGCGACTGCTGTGAATGGCGGTGACCTCTCGTCCTCGATTAGCCTATCCCAGAGTTCGGACGGTAAGTCATCGTTCCCTTTAGCCTTATTGACTATTATAGGAATTAACGCTGTCGGACCATTCAGCGTGAATGACTCCCACCCATCACTTAACCTTACCCTGTACGGTGGGCACATCCGCAACTTAGCGACCTTCCTTGGCACCTCAGCAAGTAGGGTTTCACCGACAAGCTTAGCAATTAGCCTAGAGTCATCGGATGAAACGAGGTTATGCTCGTGTGAGCCAGCGGTGTGGAACGTGAAGAGCTTGAATGAAGGCTCAACCACCTCTTCCAGATGGTAAATGAACCTAGCTGAACCCACGTCACGGAAAGGTCCGTAGTGAAGTGAGGGGAAAACAAGCATCAAGGGCTCCGCGCCCTCACGCCAGAAGACTAACGTCCTGACGCGTAGGTCGGACGTGACCGCGTTACGGGCTAACTCCCTCTCTAGCGCTTTAGGATCTCCTGTAAACCATGTGCGTAGGAAAGCCCGTAACATCCTCATCGGTGAGTACCCTGATGCTCTGCCCTGCTTCTCAAAGTATGCTAGATAAGCAATTCCTGCTAAAAGAGAGATCATCTCCGTTATGAGGGCCGCCGCCATTACGGACCTGCTGACGCCCTTACCGAGTAGTGAGTTAACGAACCAGAAGGCCGCGAAAGGCGGTACGGAAGCTACAACCAGTGAAACGAAAACCCCATAAAACGCACTTAACACAACATATACTAAGCCTGTCCCGGCTAGTAGGCCTGTACCCTTAAGCCCGGTGAGTCTATAGAAAATTAGTTCCGCTGGTAGTGATGCTATGAACATCGCCGCCGACAATCCTATGACCCGCTTAAGCGTGAACACCTTAGTCACACTGAGGAACGCGAAAACTATTACTAACGTTAAGCCTAGGATGACGTACTGCTCTACGGATAACGCAATATCGTATAAGGAGGTGTTGGGTAACGCGTTAATCACGCCTATGCCAACTAGAAGTGCTGCGTAAAGCACTACGAGCTTAGGCAAGGTAGGTAAGAGGAATAACCTCCCATAGAACTCCCTAGTGATGTCCTCAACATCCACCACACGCCACTACCTGTTAGGTAATGCTTTAGAGGAATGTAATAACAGTAACGCCTCGAGCTACCTAAAGTATGAACATTATTAGGCCCTCGAAAAAGAAGTGATTGGTGCGAATGAGGCATTGAACGCACTCAAACTAAGACCAAGAATAAAGCTCGAAATAATTCGGGAGGACACGGGCGAGATTGTCTTAGATGACGTAACCGCCAAGCTACTGATCCTCATAAAGAGATTAGGATCGCTCCTTAAGGCATCCAAAGCCCTAGGGATACCGTACTCGCGCGCATGGGAATGCATTGCCAGAATTGAAAGAACGGTTAACGGGCGAGTCATAGAGGCACGAAGAGGGGGTAAAGGAGGCGGAGGCACCACACTAACCGCCCTAGGGGAGGAACTCATTAAGAAGTACGTCCGAGAACACATCAAGGTGTTCGGCTACACCCCCCAACTACCTGAGGCTAAGGGAGAGGTACCGCCCTCCCAACAACCACTAACTTACGTCGGCAGCCACGACATAGTCGTGGGTAGGTTAGCAGGGATTATTAGGAGGCAAGGCACCCCCGTTGAGGCACACTGGCTAGGGTCACTGAAGGGCTTAGCTGCCTTACTTCTTGGTGAAGGTGATGTCGCAGGCGTGCATCTCCTGGACTACGAGACAGGGGAATATAACGTGACTTACGTGCGTAGAATGCTGCCGGGTGAGGCGAGCGTGATCCTCGGTTACGAGAGGCTTCAGGTGCTCGCGTCACGAGAGGGCTTAGGGCTTGAGGAGGCTCTTGACGCGTTACTTAAGGGTGAGTTAAGGTTAGCGAACCGGGTTTATGGATCCGGTACGAGAACCCTTATGAAGTATCTCCTCATGAAGAGAGCTAAGGAGTTAGGGATTAGCTCTGCGGACGTTGAGTCCAGGGTAAAGGGGTTTGACACGGAGTTCAGAACCCATGACGATGTTGCTATGGCTATATCTGACGGTAGGGCAGACGTCGGGCTACTTATTGAGGGGATTGCTAAGGCCTACGGACTTCATTACGTTCCTGTGACTTGGGAGCGCTTCGACTTCGTCGTAAGGAACTCAAACCTAGGGTCGGATAGGGTTAACGTATTCGTTAACACCCTTAGGAGCCGTGAACTCAAGGAGGTAGTGGATGGCTTAAGCGGGTATCGCTACGACCCGAGAAACCTTGGTAGGATTCTCAGCTTATAGCGTTATCAAATAACGAATAACGTTTATAACCTACCCACAAATCAAGGATTTGGTGTTAATCAATGGCGCGTCAAGCTAAAGTGATCTTAGCTATAGCCGTAATCGCCGTAATCATTGTGAGCGGTGTTGCTTACTACATGGTTTCAAGTCAAAAGCGTCAGCCAGTCACCATAACAATATGTAGTGCCGGTTCCCTACGAATACCCCTAGACAGCGTATCGAGCGTATTCCATAGCAGGTACGGGGACAATGTTAGGATAAAGTCGGCAGGGAGCGTTCAGGTGGTCCGAAGCGTTACTGACCTTGGCGAGAGGTGCGATGTTGTCGCTGTCGCGGATTACAGATTAATCCCCATGTTCATGGTGCCTAAGTACGCGGAATGGTATGTTGCGTTCGCATCTAATCAAATAGTGCTGGCGTTCACGGATAAGTCAAAGTACGCATCGTGGTTAGAGCAACATCCGGATAAATGGTACGTGGTGCTCGGCATGCCCGGCGTCAGGTACGGTTTCTCGAACCCCAACATGGATCCATGCGGGTACAGGTCTGTTGGCGTGCTCGCGCTGGCGAGTCTCTACTACAAGAATGAAACGATACTCAAAGAATACGTCCTGAGCAAGATCAGTGGTTCCAAAGCCCAAATGATTAACGGAACACTGCATGTCTACATACCAGCCACGTTCTCGACCAGCGGTAACATAGTGATTAAACCAAAGAGTGTTGACCTGATAGCGTTGCTGGAGTCAGGCTCCCTAGACTATGCCTTCGAGTACGAGAGCGTTGCGAAGCAACATGGGCTTAAGTACGTTAAGCTACCCAAGCAAGTTAACTTAGGTGACCCAACCCTCGACAGTGTCTACGGTAAGGTCGTGGTGCACATACTGGTCGGCAGTAATGAGGAGAAGAGCGTGACTATGAAATCCATAGTTTACGGGGTGACAATACCGAAGAACGCACCTCACCCCAATGCCGCACTTAAGTTCGTTGACCTACTGCTCAGTAACGTCGGTAGAAAGATATTTGAGGATAAGGGGCAGCCATTCCTAGAGCACCCGATAGGGTACGGGAACCTACCGGAGGGACTGCTTAAGTATGTCGTCACCGCTGGTGAAGGGTGAGCCGTTCCTAGTAACGCTCTCCGCGCTGGCAACACTCCTAATATGCTTCATAGTCGTACCCATAGCCGCTCTTTTTCTAATGGTTGACCCCTCAACCATGGCTGAGGTGTTCGGCGGTAACCCTATGCTTGCCTCGCAAGCTAGGTCGGCGTTCATAGTTACTTTCAAGGCGTCCCTCCTGTCGACAACGATGCTCTTGGTTCTCGGCATCCCGTTGGCATACATCTTAGCTAGGTACGACTTCCCGGGTAAGAGTGTGGTTGAGAGCCTGGTTGATGTCCCGTTAATGATTCCCCACATAGTTGCTGGCGTAATGATACTCATGGCGTTCGGCAGGAGAGGCTTAGTTGCTTCGTTAACTGGGATAGCACCAGAAATCGAGGACACGTTCTGGGGCGTGGTGATAGCCATGGCGTTCGTTTCAATACCCTTAGCTGTCGATACCGTAAAGGTCGCTTTCCAGTCCATCGACCCGATGCTTGAGTACGTGGCTAGGACGCTCGGCGCCTCACGCTTCAGGGCATTCGTAACCGTAACGTTACCCTTAGCGCTGAAGGGGGTGATTGCTGGAGCGATACTGGCGTGGGCTAGGGGGTTGAGTGAGGTTGGGGCAATACTTGTTGTCGCGTACTACCCGAAGACCGTTAACGTACTCATACTTGAGTGGCTCAACGTCTACGGGCTGAGGTACGCCATAGCGTTAGCCGTACCCTTCGTCCTACTAACGCTAGCCCTATTCACAGCATTAAGGATACTGCAGGGGATGGTGAGTAAGAGATGATTGCCATTGAGGACCTAGAGGTCAGGCTCGGCGACTTCCGCTTGCTGATAGGGAGGCTTGAAGTGAGGGATGGAGAGTACCTAATGGTGCTCGGGCCAAGCGGGGTTGGTAAGACAGTATTGCTTCACACCTTAGCAGGCTTAATGAAACCATGTAGGGGACGCATATTAGTTGACGGTGAGGACGTAACTAACACCCCACCGGAGAAGAGGGGCTTCGCGCTGATCCCCCAGAACTACGCGCTCTTCCCTAACATGAGCGTCTACGATAACATAGCTTACGGACTTCGCGCCCGCGGAGTAAGCGAGGATGACGTTAGGAGGACAGTCACTGAGTTAGCTGATATCCTTGAAATAAAGCACCTCCTAGGGAGAAAGCCTAATCAGCTCTCTGGCGGCGAGCAGCAGAGGGTAGCTGTAGCTAGGGCCCTAGCAATCAAGCCCCGCATACTGCTTCTCGACGAGCCCCTAGCTAACCTAGATCCCCGCCTGAGAAGCAAGGCTAGGGAATTCCTTAAGGGTCTCCACCAGGAGTTAGGTTTCACAGCGCTCCACGTTACTCACAACATAGCTGACGCAGTATACCTAGGTGAGAGGATAGCGTACATGGAGGAAGGCAGGTTAGTCGCTGTGCTCAGACCTGAGGAGTTCCTGGCGTCGAAATACGCTAAGCCATACATTGATGACTTAATGCCCGTGTTCAGGAGCTTTCACGGCTGAAGGTAAGCAACTCAGTCACGGAGATTTGTTTGTATGTAATAATATTTTAGCGTTGCAAGAACACCGTAAGCTAGGGAAGGGAAGTGATAGCGCTGATAACGTTCCTGCTGGTCGTGTTATTCTCGATAATAGTTGTGAGAATAGGGACGGTAGCCCTTAGGATGACCGGGTTAAGTAGGGACGTAGCGGCTTTTCAGGCCCAGTCAGCGTTCTCCGGGGTTGGCTTCACTACGTCTGAGTCGGAGTATGTTGTCTCGCACCCCGTTAGGAGGAGGATCATAAGGATACTGATGCTCCTAGGTAGTGCCGGACTCACCTCAGCGATGGCTACGTTAGTGCTGACCTTTGTCGGGAACACGCCGGAGCAAATGCTCACTAACGGCATATGGCTCGCAGTAGGCTTAGCGGCTTTAGCCGTCTTCGGCAAGTCCAAGTTGGTTGATAGGGGACTAAGCTGGTTGATTGAGAGGGCCTTACAGAGGGTGCCGAGCCTCAGGATCTACGATTACGAGCAACTGCTGGGTCTAGGTAAGGGGTACTCCATAGCTAAGTTAGTGGTTAAGGCTGGAGGGTGGCTTGAGGGGAAAAAGCTTAGGGAGCTGAGACTTAGTGAAGAAGGTGTCTTAGTGCTGGCAATATACAGGAAGGTCGGGGAGAGGGAAATATTCATAGGGGCACCCAGAGGCGATACCGAGTTGAGAGCGGGTGACACCCTAATATGTTATGGGCCGGAGGAGATCCTACAGGATCTGAGGACCAGGTTAAAGGGACCGATAGGTGACCTCAAGCACGAGCAGGCGGTGGAGGCCGCAGTTGCTAGGGAATTCCAAGAGGAAATGGCTGCCGCGGAAGCTGAGGCTGCCGCCACCTCCTAACCTTGCTGTGAGGAATACTTATCAATATTACCCGGAAAATCGCTTTGATACCGCCATATTTTGATTAAAGGAATGAGTGGTGAGTCCCTCGTGGATACTTCAGCTTCGCTTGACCCTATGTTACGGTAGGACCAGCCGTTTCTAAGTTCGATGTATGAGGATTGTGGGCTATCATCGCCGTGCCTGGCTTAACGGTCAGTCACTCGAGGTCACTTATGTGGGCATGAGAGACTCGTTTTATTTCCCTCAATACTCACATATGATGCGGTGCTGAGGGATGGAGAGGCTTGCTAGGGACGTTAAGGTGCTCTGGAGTAACCTCTACAGGAACGTGAGGACTATCTACATATCGTTCCATAGACCGAAGGACACTTTCTTCTCGTACAGGCTCTTAGCCTCGCTCAGGAGGCACCTCGGGAGGGGGGAGGCGGAAGTACGGGATGTTGGGTCCAAGCTATTCCTGCGCATATACGCTGGGAGGAAGGTCGGTGTGAGGGAGGCGGCGCACGCACCGATACCCGTCTCCATCAACCTCCTGGCCAGCATGGTTAGCCAAGCACCCTCGTACTCCATTGCCTTCATAGTTTCCGAAGGGTTCAAGAGTCCTCGCCTCATAGCGAGTAGCCTTACCGTGAGTAAGGAGAGGCTCTCACGCAGGATCAGACCGGTGCTCCTCGTAATTAACCCCGACACCAGCGTGAAGCGCATGAAGACATACGCGTGGGGCACGGCCACCAAGTTATGGGAGAGCGTGGAGAAGTACCTAGCGGGGTATGGTGTTAGGTATTTACCGCCACGCGAATCGGAAGTGCTCCCGCCCCTAGCCGTAGTGGCGGTGCAAGCTAAGCGAACGGGTGTTGAGGAGATTAAGGCTGTGATAAGCGATGGTGGAGAGTACAGGGAAGTCATCGTGCCTGTGAGGAAGCCTGCATGGAAGCTTGAGGACCTACCGCCGAAGATCATTGAGGATATCAAGGTATCCATAGTGAACCCCATACTGAAGGGGCTACCCTTCGCAACTAAGGGTGCGTTCCTCACAGGCCCTCCAGGGGTCGGTAAGTCGGTCATGGCTGAGGCCCTTGCCGACGCCCTAAACCTTAACATCGTTGAGCTTAGACCTCAAACCTACAGGTCCATGTGGTACGGAGCTACGGAGAAGGCCCTCAACGCAATATTCAGGGAGATCATTAGGAGGAGGCGCCACATAGCCTTAATAATTGACGACGCTGAATTCATTTCCTCAAGAAAGTACACCGTGCATGAAGCCCATGTCAGCGAGATCTCAACGATACTCTATCATCTCCAACGCCCGGACAGGCCTTTCACGATACTTACCGCTAACAACCCCGACTTAATTGACCCAGCGATACTTCGGCCAGGCAGGATAGACGTGACCGTAGTTATCGGTTACCCTGACCGGGAAATGCGTAGGAAGGCAGTGTTAAGGAACGCCGCTAAGTACTCGATACGCTTGGAGGAGGACGCGCTCGAGAAAATCGTTGAGGTCACTAAGTGGTTTACCCTTGCAGAGGTTGACGCGCTCCTCCGCCTAGCGGCGGGTAAGGGTGAGGGTAAGGTGGGTGTTGAGGAGGTGGAGTGGGCTAGGAGGAAGTTCAACGTCGACCACGGGGCTAGGGCGTCAATGCAGGATCACCTGAGGTGGTTCGCTAGGAAGGCTCAAGGAATCGTGATAACTTACATACCTAATGAAACGCAGGTCTAGCCCTTCAAGGGACTTAGCTCCCTGATGAGGTAAATGACGTCGCCATTAGCCTCAACAGGCTCAACACACCCGGTAACGTAGCAGTAAGCCACCGCAGCCGCAATTACTGCGTCCCTTAGATCCCTCGACGAGGCAATCTTAGGGAGGTAGTCCATCGGGAACTTCACACCCAACATGTTCAGCAGTTCGGGAACGCTTCCCGCACCGGAGGACCTCAAGGCGCTTGACGGGTGAGTTTCAATGACCTCCACACCCAACCTCCTTAAGTTACTGGCTAACGCCTCACCGAGCTTCGTTAACTCACGCATCCAAGGCATTGAGGGTGGGAGAACCTTAAACCCCCTTCGCCACATTTCCCTCTCAACCTCCCTAACGCGGCCCCCACCGCTTATTGGGGCGTCCACGGCCGCAACGCTCACGTGATCCTTAACCACTTCATCCATGACTTCCTCCACGCCGTGAAGGCAGTTCAGGCGGGTGAGTTCTGCGTCGTTATCACCGTAAATCACTATGAGTGCATAACCTGTGCACCTCTTCTTCCTCACGGCTAAGTCAATGCCGCACACGCTCAAGCACATTATTGATTACCTACCTTCGGTGATTACCTCCGCTACCTTCTTGAAGCACCAGTTAAGGAGGGGGGACTTGAGGCCGAGCTTCGCCAGGATGAGTATCAGTAGGGGTGGCCTTATCGGGGCTCCAGCCGCTGCTGGGTGGCCTCCTCCTCCGAGCTTCTTAGCTATTTCACGTACGTTGACGTTCCTGCTTCTCAGGCTTAACGAGCCTTCCCTGCATATTAGGGCTATGTCCGCACCGTGCCTTGACAGGAGTATGTTCCCTATGTATGATGTTACGTGTTCCGTCCGTGGCTTCAGGTAGTACGCTATGACGTACTCTCCAGCCTTACCTACTTTAGCTTCCTTAACCACCTTACTATAGAGTCTCAGTTCACGGCTCACGGCTTCCTCGGCTATGGACTCAACCTCGTCGTCGATTTCCCCATTGAAGTTCACTAGCTTCCTGGCAACATACTCCCTCCACTCACCTCCTTCCTTGTGCCCTACGTACTTTGCTAGGTAGTTTCCGCGCCAGTCGTTGAATAACCATAGGTCGATAGAACACGTTGCCGAGACTAACTCCTTAACACCCTCACCGCTCACTGGGAAGTACTTAGCAACGACCCCAGCACCACATGTTGTGATATCCACAGCTAAGTCGGCCCCCGCCTCCTTAACCTTGGAAACCCAGTCATTATCCCACACGTGATGATCAAACCACCTAACAGAACCCCCGCTGTTGGTGATCCTCGAGATCTCATTAACAACCTTCTCTAGGGTGCCGGGATTCACGCCGAGGTCAGCTATGTACACAGTTGACCCATTCGGTATCTTTCCGAGCACCGCATGTAGCTGGTGCGGCTGCGCGAACAATATCTTATCGACGTTACCAACAGCCCTTAATATGAGGGCTGCTGAAGCCACGCCATCCAGGTCGGTGTGCGTGATTATCGCTTTGATCCCGGCCAAGCCCGCCCACCGGTTCCTTGACTAGCGTTCATCCGTGCCCCTTACTGGATATTAGCTCTGTCACCCTGTCCACCGATAGCTTCACCTGGGGCGGTAGGTCGGGGGCCTCAACGCTTAGGAAGCCCCTAATTATTAGGGCTCGGGCTTCCTCCTCGCTGAATCCTTTAGACATTAAGTAAGTTAGTTGATCCTCACCTATCTTACCTATCGCTGCCTCATGGGTCAGTGTTGCTTCGGGGTTCCTTGAATCGAGGAGCGGTACTGTGCTGATATACGCCGTGTCACTTAGTATTAACCCCATACACTCTATATGTCCTTTCGAGGGCCCCGACTCACCCACAATTTCAGCCCTAGCAACTACCCTTGACTTATCCTTAGCGAGGTTCCTTGAGATTATCTCTGCTGAGGAGCCCGGCCCTGCTAGGGTTGCTGACGAGCCCACATCGTATATCCCTTCACCCTCACCCGAGATTATGGAGTAGAGGGATGTTGAAGCATTACGTCCTAGGGTGACTTTCGGGTAGGACTGTAAGCTATGAACAGCACTGTATATCATGTAGTAGCTCACGTACCTCCCACCCTCAGCCACCCTCACTGCTGTTCGGGGCCTTACGACGGCTCCCTTAGACCACGCGTGTATCATTGCGAAGGTGAGCTTAGCGCCCTTGCCGACGAAGAACTCTGACACGCCTATGTGGAGTGCCTCGGCATGTAGCCCAGCGATACTGCACCCCGTCACCACGTTGGCTTCAGCCCCGTCAGCTACGTAGATTATGTTGTGGAGTAGCTGAGCGGTCATGCCTCGTGTTATGAGTAGACACGTGTATATTGGCGTCCTCACCTTGACGCCGGGCGGAACGTATATGAAGTACCCTTGCTCTTTCCCGTAAAGATACGCTGTGGCGACGTACTTGTCGGTGTCCGGCCTTATCAGCGTCCACGCGACCTCCCTAGCTATGTCTAGCTTCCTTAGAGCCTCGGCCGTTGACATCACAAATACTCCTTGCTTCCTTAGGCTCTCGACGAGCGCTGACGCTAGGTAAGCCTCATCGACTTGAACGTACCCTGCCTTCCTAACGATCTCCGGCGTGAAGCCCAGCCTACCTGAGGCATCACGCACCCTCTCCTGCTCGAGGATTTCCGTGGGCTCTATCCTCCTTGGGTTGAGGACATCGTATTTGCTTAGGTCCACGTCGGGCCCGTAGGGTGCGGGCTTACTTAGCGCTTTCCTGGCGGCTTCAGCCATGTTTTTATTTAGCATTTAACTCCACCTCCCAAGCGCCTTTGCGGCTCCTTCGAAACCTCTCTTGATGACTAGGGGGACTACCTCATCGTAGAGTCCTGAGAAAACAAGGTGCCCCTTGAATATTAGGTGCACTGTGTTCGTGAGTGGGCGCACGAGGTTAAGCATGTGTGTTGAGTGGGTCACTAGGACTACGGAGACGCCGTGCTTCAGCGCAAGCTTTATTGCCTCCAGGATCCTCCCCACACTATCTAGGTCAACACCGCTGTCGGGCTCATCGAGGAGGGCTACCTTAGGCATTATCGATAGCGTTAAGTACGTCTCTAACCTCTTCCTCTCCCCACCACTCATCCCGGAGAAAAGGTCCCTCCCAAGTAGTTTGTGGATATCTAGTATCTCAGCCAAGGATTCCGTGAAGGAAGGATCTAGGTCGAACTTCCTCCTTAGCCACTTCAGGATCTCCGATACCTTAACCCCCTTAAAGCTTGGGGGGTTCTGGTACGCGAGTACGAGCCCTTTCTCAACCCTCTCATGGAGGGGATAATTAGTGATGTCCTCGCCAGCGAGCATGACCTTACCTGACCTGACTTCGTAGGGCTCAACACCAGCTATGGCTGAGAGTAACGTTGTTTTGCCTGAGGCGTTCGGCCCCATGACGATGTGTAGTTCGCCAGCGCCGACGCTGAGGTTGACTTTCCTTAAGATCCTCTTGCCTGCGACGTAGATGTCTGCGTCCTCAACTCTCAGTACTTCGTTACCCATGTCTCGTTCACCGCTTATCTAGAGGTTAGATTATATCCTTTAAAAGTTCTTTAACACCCTTAAAGAAGAGTGAATATATACCAATTCAGGGATCCCTATAACGTGATTTTCTGCGTGGAAAATAAGGGGTGGGGTGGTACTCACACGTACTCCGGGTATGTCTCTAGGAGCATTCCCTCAATCGTTATGGGCTTCAACTTGTTGACCAGTTTGAGGGCTTCCTCGAGCCTCGTCTCAGAGTTGCTGTATATCTCCATGAGTATGTCGCCTTTCTTCACCTTATGCCCTCTCTTCACGTAAAGCTTAACTCCAGCACCCTTGTCAATTGGTGCGCCTGCTACGCGGGCTATGGTCGTTATTGGTCTGTTGTACACGCCCGTAACGTAGCCCTCCATCGGCGCCCTAACCTCAACCTTGTGGGTGCCGACAGGTATTTCCTCGGGCTTGATGTTCGGGTTCTTGCTGCCCATGGCCTCTATGATCTTCTTGAACATTTCGTAAGCCTTACCACTAGCTAAGATCTCCTTCGCAGTGTTCTTCCCTGCGCCACGAGGAGCTACCCCGGCCATCTCCAGTATGAGGCCTGCTATGGCTGTCGCCTTCTCCCTGACAGACATTGGGCCACCGCCTAGGAGGGTCTCGAGAGCTTCCCTGGCTTCGAGAGCTGGGCCTACAGCGTATCCTATTGGTTGACCGCCGTAGGTTATGGCGCACCTTATGCTCAGCCCAAGTCCTTGACCTACCTGCGTGAAGACCGAGGCTAGGCTCCTCGCCTCCTCGATGGTTTCCACCTTAGCTCCCCTGCCCGTCGGTATGTCTATGAGCAGGTTCTGCACACCCATGCTGAGTTTCTTCGATAGGATCGAGGCTATCATCTGTGAGAGTGGGTCGACGCGGAGGGCGTACTCAACTCTTATCAGAATGTCGTCCGCTGGCGCTAGGTTCAGTGTCCCGCCCCAGATTATGAAGCCATTAACTCTCTTCGCAAGCTCCTTAACCTCATCAACCGTGAACTCTACGGGAGCGAACACCTCCATAGTGTCGGCGGTGCCCGCAGGTGATGTGATTGCTCTTGAGGAGGTCTTCGGTATGAAAACACCAGCACTCGCTATTATTGGCACGGCAACTATGGAGACCTTAGAGTTCCCTGGAACACCACCTATTGAGTGAATATCGTACACCGGCTCGTCGAACTTCAGCACAGTCCCGGTCTCAACCATGGCACGCGTGAGCGACACCATCTCATCCGTATCCATCCCCACACTCATCTGAGCTGAGACGAAAGCCGCTATCTCAACGTCCGTTAAGATACCGTCAACAATATCCTTAACTATCTCGAAGATCTCCTCCCTAGTCAGCTTCGTCCCCTTAAGCTTCTTCTTAATTAACTGAACTGAGGTCGGGCTTATGTAGGGGCGCAGATCAACTTCGGGGGGCTTACCTAAGTAATTGTGGAAAGACTCAGGAACCTCGACGTAATCGCCCTCACCATCCTTCACAGCAACGAGGGCTGTCGTCCTCCTCCCGTTAACGCTTATCTCTGCCCTCCAGCCAGGCGCTAGGTCAAGTTTCTCCGCTATGTTGCGCGGAACGTACACTACCCTTAAATCACCCATGTTCTCAGGGACCACATTTACCTTAACCCGCATGGCTTACCACTCTCCATAATCCCTTAACGCAATGAAGGAGCCGAGGTAAATATTTCACGAGGAAGCAAATAAACCTTGTCCTACAACCTAGCAAAATGAATTGAGCACTGTGAAAAACCTTTTTGATGAAACTAAAACTCTGCTCTGCAGAGAATCATCCTTTCTTAAAGTAGATAAGAACACAGTAACCTTCGGGTGGAAACACCGATGACTAATGACCTGAAGTACGCTATTGAGTGTCTGAACCTGAGCAAGAAGTACCCTGACGGCACGCAGGCGGTGAAGGGGGTCACGTTACGGGTTCCAAAGAATACCCTCACAGCGATCTTAGGGCCCAATGGGGCAGGGAAGACGACCTTGCTCAACATGATAGCGGGTGTCACCCCACCTACGGCAGGTAGTGTAAGGATCCTTGGTGAGGATCCGTGGGCTTCTCGGAAGTCTAGGGCGTTACTGGGATTCGTGCCTCAGGAGGGTGGTGTGTGGCCCAAGCTGAGCGTGTACGAGAACTTAATGATGGCTGCTGCATTATATGACATACCGTCTAGGGAGGCTAAGGCCCGGGCACGCGAACTAATCGACGCCTTCGGACTCAAGAACCATGTGAGGAAAGTAGCGGCTAAATTGTCCGGCGGTCTAAGGAGAAGGTTGTCTTTGGCTATGGCGTTAATGCATGATCCGCCTGTTGTGGTTCTCGACGAACCAACCACAGGGCTTGACCCGGGGATTAGGTTGGACTTCATGAATTTACTGCGTGAGATGCTTAAGGACGGTAAGACCGTGATAATGACTACCCACATCTCAGAGGACGCTGAGTTCAGTAATAAGGTGATCGTAATGAATGAGGGCCTAATCGTTGCTGAGGGCACGGCAGACGAACTCCGCCTGAAGGCCTTGGGGGCAACAAGCATTATAGAGGTCACGGTCGCGTTAAGGGAACACGTCACTAAGGCGCATGAGTTACTTACTGGGCTAGCTGAGAAGGCCTACGTAGTACAACCCCTAACGATTGTGTGCCACGTACGTGACCCTGATGAAGCCCTACCAAGAGTATTCAAGGCACTTGAGGGTGCAGGTATCGACGTCAAGGAGGTTAAGGTGAGAAAGCCCTCACTGAGTGACGTATTCCGAGCACTTACGGGAAGAGGCCTTGAAGAACCCATGGAGGGAGGTAGTTAGGATGGCCGATATATTCCGAATAGCCCTCTACGAGTTCAAGTCATTTGTTAAGAATAGGTCAGCGGTCTTCTGGACCATAGCATGGCCCATTCTCTGGGTATTCATAGTGGCGTACATATTCATGCCTGTCGGATGGGTCCACATGACCCTACGTGTCGCGGTAATCGATAATGACAGGGGATTGCCGTCGAGTAACGCTTCCTGGACCATCCCATACCTAAACATGACGGTGAAGAAGAACTTCACTAGCCTGTTGGTGGACACGTTCGCTCGACTCAACGGTAGTAACGGGACCATATACAAGGTTAAGGTCATAAAGAATGTCTGTAACAGCAACCTTTCCGAATGCCTGAGCATTGCAAAGGAATTGCTAGTGAATAAGGGGTTCGATGTCGCGGTAATAGTGCCGGTGAACGCCAGCAAATCCCTCATGATGTGGGCCCCGGTCAGGATAGCGTTACTGGTTAAGGGTGCGATGCCTACCGAAACGTACATGAGGTACGGGTCCATCATGAGCGTCTTAGGCAACCTCATGACGAACTTAAGTATGAGGAGGGCTGACGCCGCAGCACGCATGGTTACATCGTTCTACTCTAAGTTCTTAGAGACCGCTAACTCGTCAGGTGCTTGGTGGGGCCACACTGGCGTAAACGCTTCACCGAAGGTCATGGAGAGGTACATTAAGTACTTCTTCTACAGCATAGCTTTCCCGCTATACCCTAAGCTGGGTACCGTGAGACCGCCGACGACTGCCGACAGGGCGGGGCAGATAGGGTGGATATCGGTGGGTGCGGTCGGCATGTCCTTGATGACGGGTCTCCTTACTGCTGGGGCAGGCTTCTTCCTATATAGAAAAAGTAGTGGTGTTCTGAAGAGAGTGCTCTCTAGCCCAGCAACGCTCTTTGAGCTCCTAGGCGGGGACTTGCTCTCCGCCATAGCTATCTCCGCACTATCTGCCGCAGTAATCTTAGGGATGGGTATCGCAATCGGTGGCAGGATAGTATTTAACGCTCTGAACCCTGACCACTACCTAGCGATCGCGCTAATCTTCGTAGCCGGGATCTTCGCGTACGGTCTAGGGCTCCTCATAGCGCCTACGGTGAGATCCACCCATGCTACGGGTGCAGCGACCGCCATCGGGTTAATGCTGGTCTTCCTAACAGGGATCTGGTGGCCGCCCAAGGAGATGCTGCCTGCACCACTCCAAGCATTCGCGAACATCTTCCCACCTGCTTGCGCGTTCGAGGCGGCGAGGGACATACTGGTGTGGGGCAAAAGCGTGACGCAAACCTACTGGAACATTATTGTCGCTATCGCGGGCACTTTCCTGCTGTACGCGGTGATAGCCATAATATATCACGGCAGGGCCGAGAAATTTGCTGAGAAACTACTGTGAGTTCATTAGGTAGGATGTAATGTTTTTCATTCTCTTTTTAACTTTCTTATCGACCGTAGCCCCACCGAGGTGGAAGGATGGCAGAAGCCGTGGTGATGGTGGAGAACCTGCGTAAGGTGTTCAGGGACGTTGTCGCTGTCGACGGCATATCCTTTAGTGTGAAGCCCGGTGAGGTCTTCGGCTTAGTCGGGCCTAACGGGGCTGGTAAGACAACAACGCTTAGGATCCTCGCTACGATCCTTAAGCCCACCGAAGGCACAGTACTCATCTACGGAATGGACGTAGTCAAGGAGAAGGATAAGGTGAGGAGGATCATCTCCTACCTGCCCGAAGAAGCTGGTGCTTACAAGAACATGACTGGCTACGAGTACTTGAAGCTTATGGCGAGGATCTACGGTCTAAGCGATGACGCCGTGAGAGAAGGTGCGAGGCTATCCGGCCTAGGTGACGCACTGAAGAGATATGTGGGGACCTACAGCAAGGGTATGAAGCGGAGGCTCCAACTTGCTAGAGCCCTAATGGTTAAACCTAAGTTAGCCATTCTCGACGAGCCAAGCTCGGGGCTTGACGTAGTACACGCTGTGTACGTCAGGAACGTGATTAGGGAATTCGTCAAGGAGACGGGTGCTGCCGTCATCCTTTCCTCACATAATATGCTTGAGGTAGAGTACACCTGCGATCGGGTAGCCCTAATAAACAAGGGGAGGATAGTTGCTGAAGGTACCCCTCGCGAGTTAAAAGAAGCGTTTAACGCGAGTAACCTTGAGGAAGTCTTCGTTAAGGTGGTGAGTCAGCAATGATGAGCGAGTTAGTAAAGAAGGAGGTAATGACGGCTCTAAGGGACAAGAAAGTCATTATCTCAACTATAGTGATGCCCGTAATTATCTTCGTGGCTATGGGTGCTATCTACGGCTTCGCATTCAGTGCTGTTGCACAGCAGGCCAAGCACGTAGCTACGCATGCCCAGATACTTGTTTGCGACATGGATAAGGGGCCCGTGGGCGCTTACGTGGTTCAGTACGCTAGAAATCACTCATCAGTAACGTTCATCAAGAATCAATGCACACTACGCGAAATAGCTGAGGGGCTCTCGAGTAACAGGTACGACTTAGTTGTCGTAGTCCCTAAGGGAGCCTCCGCCAACTTCACCTCAGGTAAGCCCGTGATCGTGAAGATATTCACTAAAGCTACGGGCATATCAATGATCGCAAGCATAGGGGTGAGCCTAGCTAACGCATTCATCGACGGGGTCAACGACTTCCTTAGATCCCTCATCCTTAAGTCGGCAGGACTTAATCCGGAGTTCACGGTGAACCCCGTTAGGGGGTATGCGATGGTGTTATTTAGGGGGCGGTTCGTGCCTCCTCAAGCACTGGCGTCCCTGTTTATGGTTTCGTTCACGTTCGTTATGGCGCCGTTAATAGTCATAGTGACGGCGCTGGGCTTCGCCTCAAC
>JALVVU010000095.1 GCA_027023255.1 Desulfurococcales archaeon | reverse complement strand
GTATTTAACACGGTAGCTCATTCTGGAGGATCCCATATAAGGGAATAGAAAGTCGTGGGGTCGAAGTTCGGGGTGACGTTGCCCACGTACACCCACGATCCCATATAAGGGAATAGAAAGCTACCGAAGGATGTTGCGGGTGAGCTGTGGAAGTTTGACGTGGATCCCATATAAGGGAATAGAAAGACCGCAAGAGACCGTGCCTCCGCCACCGCATCCCTACTCCGATCCCATATAAGGGAATAGAAAGCTCATCCACGGGCTTCACGATCAGCCCGTTCCTGTCCTTCACGATCCCATATAAGGGAATAGAAAGCTTATACCTCCTAGATAGCTTAATGTACCTTGAATTACTATGCAAGATCCCATATAAGGGAATAGAAAGTATTTCACAGAGTACTCTTGATAATACTGACTTATTTGATCAGATCCCATATAAGGGAATAGAAAGCAAATGCACCGGGACGCCTGCCCCCCAATTGCCCTGAACTAATAGATCCCATATAAGGGAATAGAAAGCATATCGCTGTTCGTCGTGGTGACGGTGATGCTTGCGATAGTGATCCCATATAAGGGAATAGAAAGCTGTTATCAATTTCAAACATTCCCCAATAACACTACTTTTTCCTGATCCCATATAAGGGAATAGAAAGCTTCTTTGCAGTATATGTCCCAACCTATGTATGAATTCACTGATCCCATATAAGGGAATAGAAAGGCTTAGTTATTGCGTCGTAGATCATCCTGCATGCTTCCTCCGCGATCCCATATAAGGGAATAGAAAGAACCCTAAAACACGGTTTATAGTACCTCACCTTAAACACATCGATCCCATATAAGGGAATAGAAAGCTAACCCATTCATTTCGAAACCACCACCCCTAGTAAACAAGGTGATCCCATATAAGGGAATAGAAAGCCTCACGCGGACTATGCCGAAGGTGATCAGGGCGTCGTGATCCCATATAAGGGAATAGAAAGACTGCATTCTTGTGGAGTCAGACCTAAACGACCCATTACGATCCCATATAAGGGAATAGGAAGGAAGGAGAGTGCCTAGTAGGTTTCTTCTACTATGTCATATGGCGATCTCATATGGGGGGCTCGGGTATGGTTTTGTATGGTAATGTGATCCTGTTGTTTTTGAAATAAGGAGTATTGTATTAGGAGTGGGGTGGTAGTGTAGTGTTTACCAGTGTGCGACCCACACACTGCTGAATGATATCGCTATCTCTGTTGTCCGCTTAATTAGCTTTGAATTTCAGATTAACAGCCCTTCTCTTAACTTTGTAAGCTCTGAATGTGTGGGATGCATGTAGCCACGAATGTAGTAGGTGTGGATTTCCCCTATTTTAGGTTAGGTTTTACGTTTCCTGATTCTTAAAGTGTGGCTTCCTGAGTGATGTTCTTTTCGGCCTAACTTCTTTTGCGGTGATGATCCGTATGAGAGGGCTGGGGTTGTTTTGGGCGTGTTCGTAACTTTACTTGCTTTGGTTTTATGTGGGGTTAGGGTGTTTTGTTTGGGTATGAATATTAAATGTGGGTCGTGATGTGTTGCGTGGGTGGTGTTGTTTTGGGTCTCTTGATTGCTTCTTGGGGGTGTCCGTGGAGTGATCCGTGTGTCTTGAGTAAGGGTTTCTCGTGGAAGGAGGTTACCTACGTGTGGGGGGAGCGTAGAGTTAGGTCGCGGACGTCCTTCCCGCTCCTCCTAAAGGCCCTCGAGCCTAGGGCCGCCCTCATACTGGTGTGCGATACTGTAGCCTGCGTTAATGACTTTGGTGAGGGACGCAGGTACGAGGACCTAATCAACGCCGTTAAGGGGAAGTATGAGGGCTTCATCGATGCGGTGCTCAGCGATGCTGGGCTCGCGGGGTACCGTGGGAGGGTGGAGGTAGCCGTCATACCTTGCTTCGGCACCTTCAGGAGCGGGGAGTTCAGGACTCGGGCGGAGGACACGCGTTCCTGGATACTTTACACGCTACTTAAATTCCTGGTAAGGAACCTCACCAGCGCGGGCGGGGAAGGGATTGATGGTGACGTCACCGTGACCCTGGACCTGACCCACGGGGTGAACTACCTCCCAACAATCACGTACGCTTCCCTCAAGTCCCTCCTCCACCACCTAGCATTCATCAGCAGAGGATCCGGGAAGGAGGTCAGGCTCCAAGTACTCAACTCAGACCCATTCGTCAGTCCAAAATCACCCGTCGAGGAAGCCGCTAAGGAAATCAGAATCAACATTAACGTTATAGAGGAAACCACCATACATCCATCAACGGAACTCCACCCCCTAAACGACGGCGTATCACTGAAGTTCAGGTTATGTAGACGCAACCAAAGAGGCGGGGAGCTAATTGAGACCAGTAAGAAGTTAAGGGAGAGGTACGCGCGGATGCAGGAGCAGCTCAACAACCTGCTGTACTTCTACGCGTCGGTCCACGCAGGCATGCCCCTCGCAACCCTAACCTTTATGAATGAATTAGACCTAAGCAATCTCATGAAGGGTGTGGAGGAGTACTTCAAGGATCACCTAAGGAATGGCTTCGAGGTAAGTACTGATGCAGGGAGGGTCAGGGTCACGGAAACTCTATGCCTAGCTAGTCAGGTGAGCTTCATACTTAAAGCAGTAGCCTTACTGACGGCGATACGTGAATCACTAAGGGGAAGAGAGGCGGGGGCGGAGCCAACGTTGAGGAACCTAAGCACAGCAACAGAAATAATAGCGTGGAACCAAACACTGAAGGAAATGACTGCGAACGAACTACACAACATAAAGGAAACAATATGCGAATACCTCCTAAGCCCCAACAAAGAGGAAATCATCAATAAACTATCAGAAGAAATACCAAGAACAAAAGCGGCAGAGGCGGTAGCGGAGACAATCAAGGAATGCATTAAAAAATGCGTGGAAAACCTAGACAAGCTGGAGGGAGGCGTAGACCTAAGGGAAATAGCGGTTGCGGCAGGAAAGAAAGTAGGGGGCTTCTCATCAAGAAACTTCCTAGCTCACGCAGGACTAGAGTACAACACGATAAGAGTGGAAGCAACCGTAAAACTCACTTACAGAAATGAAGAGAAGGGACTCATGAAGGAATGCGAGAAAACACTCAAAAAGCAAGTGACGCTCCCAAAATAAACCAAGCCACAAGACCAGCAAAGAAGTGAAGCGCCACCACTCTGAGTGTCGGCAAGGACGAAACGGATTGGGGCCAGCATCCTCAACGCTTCATAGCATCCTTAGCGCATGAAACCCGCATCATAGTCCTGCCTGAGGTAATCCTCTGACGGGGTATCTCCCAGCATGGGCCCAAAGACCGTATTCCTGAGGCGTTTGCGCAACCCTACGAGGGCCTCCACACCCGCGCCCTCCAAGACCCCCTGCGAAGCGAATGGTGGTTCGGTGCTCGGTAAGGAAAATACTATTTTGGATGAGGTGGGTCCTTCCCCCACCTCTACCCGCGCTCCATTACCGTGAATAATGACTGCGGGGTTTGGGGCGGGTTTCGTTCACTGGTTTCGGCTTGATTTACGTGTTTGGGGTGCCCGTGTTGAGTGCTTTCATTATTTCCGCTACTTTGCTCTTCATTAGCTTGTCCGGGCTTACTACTGCGTGCACTAGTTGCTTGGGGCTGCTTAACTTGCTTAGCTCTATGAACGTGCCGACGCTTTTTTCTGGGTTGAGCGCGAACCTTCCTTTTCCGCAGGACTTCTTCCCGCCTACCGATACCCCGATTTCTTTGAGGTACGTTAGTAGGGTGGAGAGTATTTTTGCTTCGCTTGAGCCGGGCACTATGTTCTTAACACGTACTGTCACCTCCAGCTTTTTGGCGACTAGGTTCTCTATGGTGTAGAGGTGTTTGGCCTTGACGGTGGATGTGGGCCTGTCTATGGATGCGTGGGTTACTGCGTGGGTGCCTTCCGTGTGGAGGGTTACGTCAACTACTTCTAGTTTGGCCTTAAGCCCGGGTCCCCCGAATAGCCTGCAGATTGGGCATAGGGGGGCTATGATTGGCTCTGCCGCGCGTGGTGCCGTGGTTAAGTCCCTCCAGCCCTTCACGGCCTTAGAGAGCTCTTCCCTGCCCTCATCGGTTGTGAAGTGCTGGTATAGCTCCTTATCAGCGAGTACCTTCTCGATTACCGTCTTGACTAGGCTCACGTACCCCTGACCTAACTCACTGCATGTGTGCCTAATGATGTCTCCTTCAGGCTCGCAGTGGGCGTTCAGGAATATTTGATCTATACTCTCAGGCTTAGTTATGGATGCCTTACTAATGCCTTCAGCCACAGCCCTCAGCGCTCCGTGAATGCTTGATGGCGGTATGTAGGGCTCATTATTAACCCTGAACACCGGTATGTAGGATTCACCGCGCTCCCCGGACACATGCACGTAGGCAACCCTACCGACGGGTTCTAGGACTAGCTTAAGGTACAGTAACGAGTTGAGCCTGGATTGCTGAGTGATGAATTCCTTCAGGAAGCTAATCGCGTCCTCCACTAACGGGTTGAGCCTATCCATGCCTGCGTCCCTCACGCCTCACCACCTATGAAATCCTTCGTGAGCACCGCAACTATGTTGAAGCCTTGAGATGAGAATTCATCCGTGATGACCAGAGGCGTTTCTAGATGCGTGCTTGACCCTCCCGCCTTAGCCCTTAGCTTGGCTACGAGTAGCGTGCCGGGGGCCAGTGCCTTGATCGGCAGTTTAGGGAGTCCCGTGCGGTAGGACCACCCGTAATGCTTAATCACGGATCTCCCTATCACGGCTAGAACCTTGGCCTCCGCTAGGACGTTGTCGAATACCTTGAGCGTGACCTCATCACCCTCCTTAACGGGTCTCGGCCCGGGGTCTAGGGTGAAGGTGGGGGACGCCGAGTATATCACCACGTGCTCCTCCCCTCCACCCCTGATTAGCTGCTCACCCACCATGCCCTCAGGGAGGGTTAACTCGTTCAGGCACAGCCTAGCTATGCCGAAGCCCCTGCCCAGACCCCTACCTATCCTGACGTTAATGCATGAGCCCGCCAACGTGCTTACAGCATCACGTAGCTCTGAATCCTCACGCACGAATATTAAGCCGGCGAACCTAGAGCCCGGTTCCAGGTACTCGTAGGCGTAGAGAGCCCCATGCGCTGCGCTCCCCCTAGACCTCTCCACGGCGTTCTCAACGTAAATGCCTTTAGGCGGCTTAACAACCCTCCACGCACCCCCATCCCTAACTATGGTGCTTCCCGAAACTCCCCTCGCCTCCGCGGAGCAAGCGAATACGCTTGCCTGATCCTTCAACGCCCCACTATATGCCCTAACATCTAAGCTGATGGATGTCTCGAAGATCAATTCGCTCAGGGCGTCAAGCACTCCCTTCCCAGACCTAAGCCTTTCAAGCAGCTTACCTATGCCGAAGCTGAGTACCTCATCACGCACCTTAAACTTGTAGGAGAGTGCGTGGGCGAAGGCCACGTTCCCGAAGGGGATAACGTCACTTAGGTCGTGTGGAGCATACAGCGCTGGCGTCACGTAGTGCCTCGGCCTACGGGCCTCACGCGTTAAGCTCTCCTCAGTAATTAACCCCTCATTAAGCATTGCCGTCAGCAACGCCCCCCTAACCACAGAACCTAGCAGGTAGTCTGAGACCGTAGTGTAGGTCATCCCCCTATACCCGTGGGTGGAGGTCACCGCCGTCGGCGACATTAAGTTTATGACGTACCTTAACGTGAGTACCCTCATCCCTTTCACCCGGAAGGAAGTGATGCCTCACTAAGCACCTCCCTAATCACCTCGTCCTCACGCAGGTCTTCGGGCTTGACGCCCACCACGTACGCCGCGGCGACAGTCCTCCTCCCTACGTACCTGCTATTCAGGGACGCTACAGCGAGCACGAGGGCACGCGCGATCTCGGTAGCATGGTCACGTCCTGACCCACCCCTTAAGTAGTGGATGACCTCCCCGTAGAACATCGCTTTAGGCACGACCCTCAGCTCTTGGAAGAGGGCGCCCTCAGCCGCCCTACCGCTCCTATCATCTATCCTCACATGCGGCTCAACGTAGGTCATACCGTGTAGCTCGCCCCGAAGCTCTGGCAACACCAAGCCCTCCCCCTTGATGAGGTATTCTAGGTCATCACCCTCCGCCAGCTTCCTAACGGCCTCGACGTCCTTAACAGGGTATAGCGGCGCGACGACGGTGTTAGGGGGCCTCGGGGATGCTGACCCACTGAAGGGTGTTAAGGGGCCGAACAACTCGTCCAGCACCCCGCGACCCAGGATCCCCAACCTAGTTAAGTGATCGATGAGTTCCTCTAGGGACCTCCTCAGCAGTCCCTTGACGTAGGGCGCCGGTACACAGAGCGTTAAGGATCCGCTGGCGTGCCTGCACATGGCCGTGACGATGTCCGCCTCGAGCAGGCGCTTCCCGCTTCCCCAGAGCCCACCCGTCCTTAGCTTGAGGACGTAAGACACCCTCACACGCATGCGGCTCACCTCCCCTCAAGGATCTCCGCTATGTGGTATAGGTCAAAGAGGGGTGGGGTAGTGTTGCACAGTAAGCATAGCTTTGCCAGGCCCTTACGTATCATCCCCTCCTCCCTACTCTCGGGACGTAGTGATGATTTGGCTAGGTAGAGCGCTAGCACGTCATGCCTGTGGCCGTGAGTGTTAATCACCCTCATAGAGTCATGGATTACCTTCACCACCCTCCTTATGAGGCCGGGCCTCATGCATAGGTTAAAGGTAAGCTCTATGAAGGAATCAACGCTCCCGCCACCCGACCCGCTAGCAGCCCCGTCTAAGCCGCCCATGCTTGAACGCATCAGCGTGGCTAAGTCGTAACACGCTAGGCTAGGAGTGGGTGAGCCGGCGGCCAGGAATAGCGGCTGCATGCTCAAGCCATAGCCGCTAGGCCCGTAAGTCCTGAAGAGCTCCTCGACCTCAGCCTCGAAGAGCTGCCACTCACTCTTGATGAGGGAGAGGACGGCAACTAGCCTAGGCCCTAACTTCCTAGCTAGGACCTTCCTGTACCTAGACTTACACATGCTGAGCATTTCCTCGGCGGCGTCGAGGACGTTCCACACGTTATGCTTGGGCTTGGCGGCCGTGATCGCCAGCGAGAGCTGCACCTCGCCCCCGTTAAGGATCCAGAAGGTCTTAGCCAGCGATAACGCTACCGGGATAGCTACTTGGGATGGCCACAGGGCTAGGAGGTCGTCACCCCCGGCATACAGCGTCCCCGTGAACACCCTCATCGCTAGGCCCTCGAAGACGTCCTCCCCCATCCTTGAGGTTGCGTCCCTCAGCCTAGCTAGGGCGGCTAGGAGGCCTGACTTCATCCCGAGATCTAACCTAATGCTGCGGCACATCGACTCAGCGATGTTGATAGCTGACGCCATGTACTCCCCCGCAGCGTTCCCGTCAGCCTTAACCACTGCTAACTTACGTTGCAGGCCCCTCTCAGCCTCCTCCAGCTCGACACCCGAGAACCACTCCATGAGGTGCTCATGGAGCCTCCGGAGATTGTCGGTGCTGGGACGACCCGTCGATTCCTTTGCGGACCCGCTTCCCGTGTCTCCCAGTAGCTTCCCAGCCTCACCATACCCTAAGTCACGCAGTATGTTTAACCTGTACTTAACATAGACGTTCCTACCCACGTCAATGAGTTCCGCACACTCGTCGCAGACCTCATCACCATCCTTAGTTTTGGTGGCTGGCCTCCTCTTGCAACACTCGCACATCACCTCATACCCGGTCTCCACGACCTCACACTCCCTTGCATGCCTGGTGTTCTTAACTGCCGCTAACCTGGCCATGGCCTTCCTAACAGCTCTGGGCCAGCTAGTTTCGAACCCCGTTAAAGCATGGTTCACTTGAAGGTTGAATCCCAGGATCTCGCCCACTCTCTCTTTTACCCTCTCTAAGTCATCATCGGTGACGCTTCCTGGCACGATGGCCATCACTAAGCCTCCGCCAGCATATATGATGGAGTCAAGGTT
This sequence comes from Desulfurococcales archaeon, assembly GCA_027023255.1. Taxonomy (GTDB): domain Archaea; phylum Thermoproteota; class Thermoprotei_A; order Sulfolobales; family NBVN01; genus WAOL01. Next base: position 3,514 of record JALVVU010000095.1, on the reverse strand, counting down.
AATCCCTAGCACCTCGATTAACGCTCTGGGTATGGCGTAGAGTGTGCAGAAGTCAACGACTAAGCTACCCGCTATTAACGCCTTAATGGACTCCCTCCGAATGAAGCCCTGAATGCTGGCTATATCCACTACAAGTAACTTAATGTCCTGTATCTCCCTTCCTCCCTCCAGGAGTTCCTTAGGTATCACACGACCTCGGAACGACTTAGATAGTTCCTCGACCACGCTCCGTACCTGGTCATCCCTCATCGATAGCCAAGCACGCCATACCTCCTGCCCCACACCAGTAAACATTTCCTCCACACTAACCCTGTACCTCTCAGCATGCTCCTTAAGCAGACCCTCAACCTTCTTAGCGAACAGCCTGCTCAGCCTATCGATGTTGGAGGAGGCCCTATCCGCGCTACTAAGCATCTCCCCCAGTAGCTTCAGGTTAACCCTACAGTCAACGCTCTCCAAGCGAAAGCCTGAGGGCAGGTCGTTCGTGTTGTGGTGCTTCCTCACGAGCTCCTTGAGGGCCTCGTAAACATCGTTGAATTCGTAGTCCCTCAGTAGGTTCCCTACCCCAATACGCTCTAGGAGCTCGGCGGACCTTGTCGCGTGGCTCACGACCTCACCCTTGGTGAAGGTGTCGTACCATGCGTGGGGCTTGCCGATATCGTGGAGGAGGGCCGCCAGCCTCAGCAATGCGAGCTCGAACCTACGTTGCGTGTCCTCCTCAGTCACAGGTCCCCTCCTAGCTACATACACTGCCGTAGCTAGCCCTGCAACGCTGAGTAGGTGCGGCACGAGCTTAGATACGCTGCAACCCGGCCTAGTGTCTGAGGGGAGGTTCATCAGTAATTCAAGCTTCCGGAGAGCGAAGTCTTCAGCATCTGCAGAGGTTGCTTGAGGGGTGAGCGACTCTAGGGGGGATCCGAAACTACTCAATGCACCATTTATTAATATCCGCAACACGTTAAGGTCCATGTCTAGTAGTCTCTTCCTAAAGAATTTATCGTAGGCCCTAGCTCCTCTGCCCATGATCCAGGTGTAGAGAATGTCTTGGGGTGTTGGTGCCGCGATCGAGGCCTCCTTCAGGGGTAACGGTATTAGTGGTAATATGAAGTACCTTCTAATTGACACTGAGACCGCGTCAGCAATTTTCTCAAGTAGGCACGTAGCTAGTTCTATCCCTTTAAGATCTTCACATACTCTCAGGCCTGCGCTCTCGGCCTTAAGCAGGGTATTTAGTGCCTTAATTCCTGTGCTGATTATCTCGATTAACGTGTCTCCGTATTCCCTTAACTTACTTATCGGTACTTCGCTGAAGTACTTCTGATTCCCCTCATTATCTACTAGCGGGGACTGGTGGAGGACGTATATCCTGCGACCCTCACTCATCGTTGCACACCTTCTTAGCTCTTGAGGAATCCCTCCTTAACGTTGAGTCCTCATCCACGTAGACTTTGGGTCGTTGCTTACTCCCTACCGGAATCTTGCGGATAGTCTTACCCTCCCTTAGTACTTCCTCAACACACTTACCCTCACTATCCTTGTAGAGGAGGATGGCGAGCCACGCCCTCCTTACCTCCTCGACAACCTCCTCATTGAGTACCGTGAATCCCTTTAACCTGGATGAGAGGTCATTATCGTACAGCACAACGTACGCCTTAACACCCAACGGTAATTGAGGGTCCTGCATGGCGATCACCTAGCTAAGCCCTTAGCCTCCCTTACGCTGGCCTCGGAGAAGTTTTGGAGCCACGTCAGCTGCGGGTATTTCTCTAGTGCCTCATCAATGGCTGCATTAATTAGCTCCGTCAAGCCATTACCCTCGCAGACCACGTTGGCGGTTCCCTCAGCACACTTCCCTTCCAACCCTAGCTCGTTAAGGGTTGATGCGAACCTGGCTGGGAACTCAGCCCTTATTACCTTGAAGTGCACTACACCCATGTTCCTAAGTGCGTACTTGTACCTACCAAGGAGTATCTTAGCGCCCTCCACAGAGCCTCTCCTTAATCCCATACTTACCAGTAGAACCCCTAACTCATCAAGGCTCAGTGCGCTGAAGCCTATACGCCCCTCAAGCCTCGTCCCGGGCCTCACGGCGATAACTTTCATAGCCTTAGGGGGTAGTGTTAGGGGCACGCACGCCTCCCTACCACAGCAGAAGTTGCCCGGCATTACCCTCCCGGCTACGCCGGGGGAGCCGAAGATGTCGCACACCTTACACAGGCTGTAATCCTGAGTTCTCAAAGGATTACATGCTGGTCCCCTATCCTCACTAACGGCCCTCTCCCAGATTCTCGCGTGTCTCCAGCCGTGAGTTCCTGGATTAGGGGTCCTCATTAACGGCGGGACGTTGCTCTGCATGCAGAAGTAGGATGAGCCATTCCTCGAGGGACATAGCTCGAGCCTGCTGCGGAGGAGCCCCTTAATCGTGGAGCCCGGAACGCATACCTTACTGCCGTACGTCACCATCTCAGCGTAGTCAGCCTCGATGGCCTGGGCCGCCGCATCACCTACCCTCCCGAAAGCGGCGTAGTCACCGCGCTCCAGCGCGGTCCCCGCCTCCTCAACGATCCTCCGTATGTCCGCGCCTTCCCTGACCCTGAGGAACTCCTTACCGCTTGAGACGAACACGTTAGTGTCGGTAATTAGTAGGGCGCTCAACGCGCCGCTTAGCCTGCCTCGCTCCGAGTCCCTGGGCGTGTAGGGTGCCCTTCTAACCGTCACTCTAGCAGGGTAACCCAACGCCACCCAGCCTCCGACACTCTCCTCAACCTATTAATCGAGGCCCTCCACGCCTCAGTGAAGTTAAGTAGCGTTTCCCTCCAGTCACTCCCTAAGCGCACCTCCGAGTCGATGGGATCCAGTCCTGGCACGCTGTCCTCCAGCCACGACCCTGAGCTGTAGTCATAGACCTTAATGCTTAGCTCCTTAATCCTTACCCATCCGAACCCGCGGGTCTTCAATCCACCCACCTTCAGTAAGCCATTATCCATGTCCAGCAGGGACTCAGCGATAACCCCAACCGCGTAGTTAGGTAAGTTAATCAACTCGACCCGAAAGCTAAACTCCGCACCAGGCTCCACGTACTCCACGCTGAACAACGCTCCCCGCCTAGCCGTGCCCGTCCTCCTATCTATAGCTACCATCGTCCTATAACCCAACCTATACCCACCCACAGGGTAACTATCATAGAACCTAGCATGCGACGCCAGTCCTGGCGCTCCAAATATCATGCATGCTAAGCATATGGGGGGACTAGCATTAACTATGTCATTAACTATGCTTGCCGCTGACGCTCCAGCCCTATCAAGCCATTCAAACTCATCACCCCTGAGGCACGTGGATCCGGGAAGACCATCGCAGACCTTTAAACCCTCACTTCTCATTAACTTAATCACGTGACTCCTTAACGCACCCTTCCAGGAAGACCCCGGGATTAAGGGAAATTCCCTACCGCCAGCATCCCTCAACTTAATGACCACGAAATCAGTGGGTTCGAACAGCGTCGCCCGCCCGGCCC